>CAYSLJ010000105.1:0-18181 GCA_964431735.1 uncultured Synergistia bacterium
CAAATAAGTTCATACCCATATTAAAACCTGTCCCTGGCCGGACTCTTCCGGAAAATATATGATCCTATTGCGTGACAAACTGGTTTTTTAGACGTTTAATATTTTGCATCTATATAATTTATAACTCTCTTTTAATACGGCATATCTTTTCCTCCAGAGCCCGGCCAGGGACAGGAGTGTTTGCCATATTTTTTTGGGTACCAATTTACCTGTTGCGGTACTAAGGGACTGTAAGAAAATAACTCTGGAAAATTATGGTTTTTGTCCTCGCGTTACGCGTTACGCGTCACGATTTTAAATATGATAAGGTTATTTTTCTACAACTCCTAAGTTACTAAAAACCATGACCGGTTGGGTCACAACGAAGTATGAGAATTTGTTCCTCCCGTCACTCGTTACGATTCTAATATAAAAAAGTCAATCTGCAAAGATATTTTTTTCAATAACATGAGAAAATTTATCAAATTCCTCTGCCAGTTCTTCTATAATTTCAGTAATTCTGTATGTATTTTTTTCTTCAGAAACTATTTCAAGCTGAGAAGCCAGTTTATTTAAAACCCTTGCCTCAATATTCGCAAAGGTCCCTTTCATACTATGGGCAAGTATTTTTAGCTCACTGAATTTATTTTTACTGTTATATTTCTTGAGTTTCTCTATCTGTTCAGGTATAAATTCACCTGATTTCTTTATCAGTTCTTTGAGAAATTCTTTATCGCCTGCAAGTCTTTTGAGCAAAACAGATTCATCAAAAATCTCCAGTTCCATGGATTTATGTTCATCACCTTCATCATTATTAGCGGAAGGGACAATTTTTTCTATTACAGTTGATTTATGATTATCAACTGTATTCTTCCTGGATATATGCTTTTCTATTAATGTAAACAGTTCATCAGGATGAACAGGTTTTGAAATATAAGCGTTCATTCCTGCATTTATACATTTTTCATAATCTTCTTTTAATGCATAGGCTGTCATAGCAATTACAGGTATATTATGATTCAATACCTTTGAAGAGGGGGAACGAATAATTCCTGTAGCTTCAAATCCGTTCATACCAGGCATTTGAATATCCATAAGCACAAGATCATAGTGACTCTTTTCAAGAGCTTTTAATGCTTCCGCACCGCTGCTGACAACATATCCTCTGTAACCCAGTTTACCTGTAATATGAAGAGCAACCTGCCGGTTAATTTCATTATCTTCCACAATAAGAATACGACTTTTATCTGTACAGGAAGCATCAGGTATTTTCAGCATAGTTTTCCTGTGCTTTTCTTCTGTAAAAGTCATATTATTTATGAGAGTTACAATAGTTTTATAAAGCTGTGCATTTTTTACAGGTTTTGTAAGACATGCGTCAACAAAGGTAGAATATAATTCATTCAGTTCGCTCCGTCTATCAAGGGAAGTTAATATAATAATCAGTATATCTTTAAGTGAAGCAGAATTTCTGATATTTTTACACAGTGTTTCTCCATCCATTTCCGGCATTTTTCTATCGATTATAGCTATTCTGAAAGGGTCTCCCTCTGAGTAAGCCTGATGTAATTTCCCCAGAGCGTAAATACCATTTCCTGCTTCATCACATCTACATCCAAGGGTAGAGAGATATTTTGTTAAAATCAATCTGTTTGTTCTGTTGTCATCAACTATGAGAATACGCTGACCTTTAAGTTCTACAGGTATAACAGGTTCAGAAGTGCTGATTTTCGGCCTTTTTTCAAAGACAGAGGTAAAATAAAAATTTGAGCCAAAACCGGATTTGCTTTCAACACCTATAGTTCCCCCCATCATTTCCACAAGTTTTCGGGAAATGGCAAGTCCAAGGCCGGAACCTCCATACTTTTTCCCTTCCATACTCTGAGAAAAAGTTTTAAAAAGTTTCTCCAGTGCATCTTCCGGTATACCGGGGCCTGTGTCGGAGACAGAGAAGTGTAACGTAATATCTTTATCACTTTCTTTTTCCAGATTAATCTCCAGTATTACCTCACCTTTCTCCGTAAATTTTATGGCATTGCCAATTAAATTGACTAAAACCTGCCTTAACCTGTAAGGATCACCTCTCAAAAGAAAAGGTATATCAAAATTAAAGAGACAATTCAGTTCAATACCCTTCTGATGTGCTTTTATAGCAAGCAGATCCATTATTTCTTCAATGCTTTTTCTGAGCTCAAAATTGATGAATTCAAGCTCAAGTTTTCCTGCTTCCACTCTGGAAAAGTCCAGAATATCATTGATAACTGTAAGGAGAGCATCTGAACTTTTATGAATTATTTCTGTATATTCCCTCTGTTCAGGAGTGAGTTCCGTATCAAGTAAAAGACTGGACATACCAATAATGCCATGCATGGGAGTTCTTATTTCATGACTCATACTGGCAAGAAATTCACTTTTATTAATACTTGCCATTTCAGCCTTATCTGCCATTTCTTTCGCATGATTTATTGCCTCATGAAGTTCTTTCTGGGTCAAAAGAAGTTCTTTCTGTTTTTCTTTCAGACTCTTTTCACTCTCTTTAAGTTCCAGATTCCTGTTCCACATTTTCATAAGAGAATCTACAAGACAGTAAAGTTCTACCGGATTAAAAGGTTTTTGTATATAATAAATATCGTGTTTTAAACTTTCCCTTATAGTTTCAAGAGATGTATCTGTATAACCTGTAACAATAATAATAATAACATCAGGATCAAACGTTCTGAGTTCCATAGCTGTCGACAATCCGTCCATGAGAGGCATTTTCATATCCAGTATACACAGAGGAACTCTGTTATTTTTTTCATATTCATCACGGAAATATTCTAACAGATAGGTACCATCTTTAAATAGTTTGATGTTAAAACCATATTC
This sequence comes from uncultured Synergistia bacterium, assembly GCA_964431735.1. Taxonomy (GTDB): domain Bacteria; phylum Vulcanimicrobiota; class SpSt-956; order SpSt-956; family JAKJGF01; genus CALARM01. The sequence goes on from CAYSLJ010000105.1 coordinate 2,848, forward strand.
ATCTCCCTTTTTTAAAGATAATCCTTTTTTAATGCCAAATATATCTTTATATAAACAAAAAAGATATTCTTCGTCATCTGCTATAAAAATAGTTCTGTTTTTCATTTTCTGTCCTCTACAGGTTATTGTGACGCGTAACGGATAACCATGACGCGAAAAATATAGATAAAATTAAATAGATTATTTTTTTACAGTTTTTAAAATCTGCAAAAATATAGCTATTACTGAAAAGATGATCTTTTTTTTATCTGTAAGCGTTCAGCAGTTAGCTGTCAGCTATCAGCTAAAGATTACAAAATCTGATTATACAAATAGTCTTAACTAATAGTATTTAATCACATTTATTATGTAATTTTCATAAAATCTGACTGCTGATAGCTGAACCCTTACTTTTATCTTCCATATCGTTAAACACTTCCCTGATACCTTCAGATATATTCCTTATGGTAAATGGTTTTATGAAAAATTTCTTAATTCCCGGATATGTTACTTTTTCAATATTTAATTCTTCAGTAAATCCTGTACAGAGTATTACCGGTACAGAGGGACTGATCCCATAGATTTCCTGTGCCAGTTGTGTGCCGGTTATGTCAGGCATAGCCTGATCTGTTATAACAAGATCTATATCCGGATTGGCTCTAAAAATATTCAATGCTTCCAGACTGTGAGTCGAAACAATCACTTCATACCCCTGACGGTTCAGAATACTCTGGAGCATAACAGCCATGTCTTCATCATCATCTACAACTAAAATTTTTTCCTTTCCTGCCGGAACAGTTTCTGAGACTTCTTCTTCCACTGTTTCCGCAGTGATCTCAGGAAGATATACGTCAAAAACACTGCCCTTACCGGGCTCGCTGAATACTTTAATCTCACCATTATAACTTTTTATAATACCGTGAACAACGGAAAGACCAAGTCCGGTACCTTCTCCCTGTCCTTTTGTAGTAAAATAGGGGTCAAAGATTCTTTCCAGAATCTCTCTTGCCATACCATGTCCTGTATCACAGACAGAAAGTTTTATATAATGCCCTTCTTTGAGCTCCTTGTATAAATTTATATTATCCCTGTTAATATCAATGTCAGTTAATATAATTTCTAAAATTCCGCCATGTTCTTTCATAGCATGAAAAGCATTGGTACAGAGGTTCATAAGCACCTGATGAACCTGTGTGGGATCGGCAAGAATTTTGCCGGAAGTGTATTGAATATTTTCTATTATTTCAAGAGTAGAAGGAAGAGAAGGTCTTAAGAGCTTCAAAACTTCTTTTACAATAAGGCTTATTTCCAGGGGTTTCCTCTCCTGTTCTGTCTGACGGCTGAATGTTAATATCTGTTTCACAAGTTCTCTGGCACGAAGGCTGGCTTTAAGAACCTGTTTAAGAAATATATGAACGTCTGTGCCGGATGTCACCTCATTGAGTGATAGTTCAGTATAACCTATTATTCCTGACAGTATATTATTGAAATCATGAGCTATACCACCTGCAAGGGTACCAAGAGCTTCCATCTTCTGAACCTGTGAAAGCTGTTTTTCAAGTTTAATCTTGTCAGTTACATCTCTTTTTACAGCCACATAATTGGTAATAAATCCTTCTTTGTCTCTTATAGGAGAAATACAAGCTTCTACCTCATAGAAAGTACCGTCTTTTTTTCTGTTAATAAAATGGCCGTTCCATATCTTACCTTCTGTAATTGTATGCCACATATTTTTATAAAAGGTCCCGTCATGTTTTCCGCTCTTAAAAAGAGAGGGTGTTCTGCCTATAACTTCATCTCTTTGATAGCCTGTTATAACTGTAAAAGCAGGGTTCACATACTGAATATTTCCTTTAATGTCTGTTATAATTATTATGTCTCCAGAATGTTCTATGGCTTTAGCCATACGGGTTAATGCCTGTTCAATAAGCTTCTGTTCCGCTATTTTTGAGCGAAGCTGTTCATTTACCATTATAAGTTCTGCAGTTCTGTCAGCTACCACTTCCTCAAGGTGTTCTTTGTATCTCCTGATTTCCTGGTTTTTATTCCACCCTTTTATAAGAGAATCTACAAGGCAGTAAAGTTCTTCTTCATTGAAGGGCTTTTTTATATAATATATATCCTGCTTCAAATGTTCCCTTATATCATCAATAGTTATATCTTCCTGACCTGTAACTATAATGATAATAACATCAGGATCAATTTTTCTGATTTCAGAAGCAGTAGTCATACCATCCATAAGGGGCATTTTCATATCCAGAATACAGAGAGGAACTTTATTTTTATTTTCATACTCCCGTTTAAAATAATTTAAAAGATACAAACCGTCATTAAAAATTTTTAATTTAAAATAACCTTCTATTTCTTTTTTATCGAATATATATTTATAAGCTTTAAGAACGGTTTTGCTATCATCTGCTATAAAAAGAGTGCTGTTATACATAATACACCCCATTTTCGTGACGCGTAACGCGTCACGGGAGGATTATCTGTAACTGATAAAAGATTCGATTTTTTCATTTCCTGAAAAGAGATTCTATATATTTATGCAACTATCCTTCTATAAATGTAAGCGTAGTTACAAAATTATTTTCGTCACACATGTCAGTTCAGGTTTACAATAAAGAAATTTATTTCCCATAAAGGATTTATAGAAGAAAATATAGAATTACAATCATTGTAACAGTCATCCTTCACGCGCCACATGTCACCCGTGACGCGTTCCGAATTTAATTAAAACAGAGTGGAGGAACCATCAAATGGCACAGACAGTCCTTATAATAGAAGATAATTATGTCATGTTGAAGATATGGCAGACAGAACTCGAACGATCAGGGTTCAAGGTACTGACTTCAAATAACAGCCGTCTGGGAATGGCAAAAGCAAAAGAAAAACAGCCGAATATTATTCTCGTAGATTCAGTGCTTCCTGATTTAGACGGTTTTGATGTATGTAAAAGACTGAAATCAGATCCGAAAACATCTGAAATTCCCGTAATAATCATGTCAAATTTCGATAATGCCGATGATCACAGGAACGCAATAAATATCGGTGCCTGTGCATATATGATCAAATATCATACAATGCCTGAACGATTGATAGACATGATAACCTATTATACATCTTCCGAAAAGGACGAAGAACCTCCTCCGAGAATGCCTTCGGGAAAACTTATGGATATGGAACAGAGAAAGGGAGATCTACTGGCAAAAGCAGGTCTTATAAGTCCACAGCATCTGAAAGAAGCTCTCAAAAAAGTAGGACTTACAGGTATTACACTGCCACAGGCTTTAATGGCAATAGAAGCTGTTACAGGCACCCTGAAGGATCAGGTTCTGGAATTTTTCTATGCAGCAGATTATGTAGATCTGTCACAGTATCTGCTTGATAAAGATGCTGTCAATCTTGTGACTGCAGATTTTGCAAGACATTTCTCTGTTATTCCTATGAGATTTGATGAAGAAAAATTGATTGTAGCCATGTCAGATCCTATGGATGTGGAAATAGAAGAAGATTTAAGAACAAGACTCAAGAGACCGATAAAAATGGTCTATGCTCCTGAAGCTGATATACAGAAGGCTATTGCCATATATTACGGCAGTTCTCTTCCTATGGAAGAAGTTATGGCAGAGATAGAAAGAGACAGAGCAGCCGGAAAACTCGATGATGAAGAAGACATCATGGTCGGCACCACTCCTGTATCAAAACTTATAGATACTGTAATGACACAGGCTATAGCAATGAAAAGCAGCGATATTCATTTCGAACCGAGAGCAGAAGGCATGATGGTAAGATTCAGAATAGACGGAGTGCTTCACGACATACAGGTCATCCCGAAAGAAGCTATTGCTCCTGTAGTATCCAGAATAAAGATTATTTCAAACCTTGATATTACAGAAAGAAGAAGACCGCAGGACGGAAGGATAGAAATGAAAATAGCAGAAAAAAAGATTGATTTTCGTGTATCCACTACTCCTGTAGCACTCGGTGAAAAGATAGTTCTCAGAATCCTTGATAAATCAGTTGCATTATACGGTATATCCGAATTAGGACTCAGGTCTATAGAAGAAAAGAAATTCTTACGTATGTTAAGACAACCTGATGGAATGATTTTAGTTACAGGCCCTACAGGAAGCGGAAAAACTACCAGCCTTTATGCAGCGTTAAATTACCTGAAATCATCTGAAACAAATATTATAAGTCTTGAAGATCCTGTAGAATTCACCATAGACGGTATAAATCAGATACCGATCAATCCGAAGGTGGATCTCACCTTTGCTACTGCTCTCAGGTCAGTGTTAAGACAGGATCCGGATATAATAATGATAGGTGAAATAAGGGATCAGGAAACAGCAGAACTCGGTATTCAGGCAGCACTTACAGGTCATCTGGTTCTGGGGACACTTCATACACGTAATGCTCCGGGAGCAATATCAAGACTTGTAGACATGGGAGTTCCTCCCTATCTGCTGGCATCAACTCTTATAGGTGTCATAGCACAGAGGCTTGTCAGAAAAGTCTGCGACAACTGTGCCGAAATATACAAACTCTCACCTGATGCAGATATTTCTGATGATTTAAGAGCAGAACTTACAGGTATTGAGTTATCCAGAGGAACAGGATGCGATTTCTGCCGCCAGATGGGCTATCATGGAAGAATAGGCGTTTTTGAATTTATGGAAATAAGTAACAGGATAAAGAAACTCATAGTATCAGATGCAGACACTCTGGAACTGACTGAAGTGGCAAGAAGTGAAGGTATGCTTACCCTGAGAGAAGATGCTACAAGACTTGTAAAAGAAGGAATAACTACGTGGGAGGAAATGGTAACTGTTATATGAAGGAAGATATAACCGTTCTACCGAGAGGCGGTATTATCGCCAGAACATCTGCCGGGCCGGTGCAGGTAGGAGCCATACCGGAAACCATTAAAGATACAATGGTAAGACAAGGCAATGTGCCTCAGATATTTCTCATGCCGGCAAAATTATTTTCTTTTGAATATGGTATAAGTACAGCTGATTTTGAATTCCCTATTTATTACAATTTTTACATGAAAAACAGAAAAACGATATTGATAGGGCCAGAAAAAAACAGGAAAAAAATTATGTCTGTTATAAAAGAATCCCTCTACGGTCCTTCCTGTCCTGCCATAGAAAATGATTATCTGGAAGGTAAAAAAGCAAAAACTTTTCCGAAACTGAAAGAGGAGATGATATATTTTAAATTTGAGCCGAAACTCGGCCGCTCTGCCGTAATAGATGATTTTATAGATTATATCCCCCTGGAAGAAGGAGATGTTTTTAAATTTAATGGTATTGAGATCATAAATCATGACAGAGAGAATTATTTAATAAAAGACAGACATGAGAATTTTCTCCTTCCGAAAGATTTTATATTTCCAGAAAATAAGCCGGGAAAATTATTTATTAATTCCTGTTATGAGCTTCCCAATTTTGGCATTACTGTCATAGGTTCAGGTCATGGCTTTGATCCGGGAGAAAAAACTACAGGTTTTATTATATGGATTAATCGGAGGGGTATTCTGGTAGATCCTCCTGTAAATACTACGAGATGGATTAAAGAAAACAGAATAAATCCCAGGCTTATAGGAGATTTAATACTTACACACTGTCATGCAGATCATGACAGCGGAACATTACAGAAAATTCTGGAAGAAAGACGAATAAGACTTCATACAACCAGAACAATAAAGGAAAGTTTTCTCAAAAAATACTCCATTATAACTGATATACCGCCTAAATTTCTTGAAAAAATGTTTGATTTCCACCCTGTTATAATAGGAAAAATCCATGAAATACTGTCAGGGAAATTCGTATTTAAATATTCCTTTCACAGTATACCAACCATATGGTTTGAGACATATTTTTATGATAAAAGCCTTGTATACAGTTCCGATATGTTTAACCATCCTCCTTCCATAAAAGAAATAAAGAGGAAGAAAATTATGACTGAAGCCAGAGCGAAAGAATTCCTGAATTTCCCATGGAACCATTCTATTATAATTCATGAAGCAGGTATTCCTCCAATTCATACACCTTTAAAATTCCTGGAAAGTCTTTCTGATAAGATAAAAGAAAAGCTTTATTTAATACATGTAAGCCAGAAAACCATACCGGAAAGTTCAGGCCTTAAGCTAGCGAAAAGTGGTATTGAACATACCATAATATGCGATATATCCAGAGAAGAACAAAATGTACTGGACGAAAAGCTGGATATTATATTAAACACTGATATCTTTCGTAATCTTAATCCCTTAAGAGCCCTTCCTGTTATATCAAGAGCCTGTTATGAAGAATTTTCTCCTGGAGATCAAATTCTTCAGACAGGACAGAAAGGTGAGAAGTTTTATATTATTCACTCGGGAGAAGCAGTTGTTTCCGTAAATGGTAATCCTTTAAAGATTTACAGCACCTATGATTACTTCGGAGAAACATCCATCATATTTAACATACCGAGAACTGCATCAATCCATAGCAGAACTACTCTGAAAGTTCTGGTCATAGACAGAAACGATCTGCTGGAATTGCTTAACCATGGCGGCATTATGGAAAGAGTCAAAAATCTGGCCATAATAAGAGATATGGAATCATGGCAGTTATTCAATGAGACAATATTGAAAAATCTTTCTGCCACACAGAAAACAGAATTACAGACCATAATGGATTATGAAATCATCCAGAAAGATACCTTTCTTATAAAAAAAGGACAGAAGGCAACAGATGCATACTTAATAAAATCAGGTACAGTAGAAATTTCTAAAGATAATTTTACATATCAGACTAAAAGAGGAGATTTTCTGGCAAAAATATCCTTTTCTCCGTTTTATCAGGTCTATGATTATAATGCTGTAACAAAAGAGAAAGTAGAAACTTTTAAACTGAACATGACTGCATTGAAACAGGTTATGGAGAAAAATCCGGGGATAAGGGTGAAATTGATAAAGTTAAATCCTTTGAATGAATTGTGAAGGGTGAAGAGTGAAGAGTGAAGGGTGAAGGGTGAAGGGTGAAGAGTGAAGGGTGAAAATTCACGTCTCACGCATTACGCATCACGCATTACGCATCACGCATTACGAAACCACCCGTCACGCGTTACGCGTTACCCGTCACGATTTAAGAAAATATTATGACAGACAAAACATATTATTTCGATAAATTAGATAAACTCCATAATAAATTAAATACTTACATATATCCTGTTTCACAGGACTGCGGGCCATGCATAAACTGCTGTATCAATATATCTGAAAGCCATCTTTTTGTACCTATTTATATAGATTATATAAATTATAACCTGGGTGAAAATAATTCTTACGTAAAAACCTGGGAAGAGGGCATTGAAATACCGCTCTGTCCCTATATAGATCTGGCAGATAAAAAATGTGCCATCTATAAATGGAGACCTCTGAGCTGCCGCCTCTATCCCATGATACTTGAGAGAAGTGAAAACTCAATGTATTACAGATGTGTTTTCTTTGACCTCTATGAAAAGGATTTTTCCGATATGGAAAGCCTGCTCCCTCCGGGATATAAACATGAAATAGATAAAATAATAAGAGAGATTTCAAAACTCAATGTTCAATATATCAGAGAATTTGATGAAGCAAGGCTTGAACAGTATAAAAAAGCCTACGAAACTCCGGATTCTAAAGAAGTAAGACTGTTAAAAGCTCTTAATATATACAGAGAAACACTGAATAAATTCCCTGAATCCGTATGCCTGAAAACCCGGATTGCCAGAATTCATATGGAACTCAAAGACTATAACAATGCCTTGATCATGCTTGAACATATTTTAGAAATAGATAAAAATGAATGTATGGCAAAAATACTGAAGGCAAAAATATACCTCATTATGAACAGAACGTCTGACGCCATTTCAGAGATAAAAGAGGTTATAAATATAAACAGTTCAATTACCCAGGCCTATTATATGCTCGGTGTCCTGTACCTTCTGGATGAAAAACCAGGTGAAGCTCTCGAAGCATTTCAGTCCCTTCTTAATATCAATCATCTTGCAAGATACAGATATAAGGATCTGGGTAAATTTATGAGTATGTGTGATGGATAATGGGTGATAGAGTATAATCGTGACGCGTGATGCGTAATGCGTAATGCATATCCACTCACTTTTCACGACTCACGACTCACCACTCACTCCATAGCCTCTAAAGTTTTGTACAGATAGTATGTGAGTGCTGTCCTCCGAACTCACCACTCACTCCATAGCCTCTAAAGCTCTGAGAACTGCATACTTTATATGGAAATAGGAGAGTCCGCCCTGGAGATAGGCAATAAAAGGTTCCCTTAAAGGTCCGTCTGCCGAGAGTTCAAGTGATGCTCCCTGAATAAAAGTCCCTGCAGCCATAACTAGTTTATCACTGTACCCGGGCGTATAACCTCCTTCAAGATTTACGTAGCTGTCTACAGGAGAACTGCTCTGAATTCCCTGGCAGAATTTTATAAGTTTTTCTTTACTGCCAAGCCTTACGGCCTGGACTGTATCACCCCGTTTTTCCCCTTTAGCCGGTAAAGTAATATAATTCAAATATTCAAACATAGTTCCTGCCCATATCATACCACAGAGAGCCTGGCTTACAAGTAAAGGAGCCAGATATAATCCCTGGTATAAGGTCCTGTTAATATACATAGAAGTGCCTACTTCACTTCCTATCCCCGGTGCGGTAAGCCTTCCTGCCGCAAGTTCCACAAGGTCTTCCCTCCCTGCAATATATCCTCCTGTAGGACATATACCGCCACCGGGGTTTTTTATAAGAGACCCTGCAATAATATCTGCCCCCACGTCGAGAGGTTCTTTTTTATCTGTAAATTCACCGTAACAGTTATCTACAAGAATTATTATATCATTTTTTATCTCTTTAAGCTTCTTAACAATAATGGAAATATCATCTACCGTAAGGCTTTTTCTCCAGCAATACCCTCTGGATCGCTGGATAAAAGCAAGTTTTGTATTTTTCGTTATATATCGTTCAAAGGATTCTATATCTACATTACCATCGTTTTTTAAAGGTATTTCCCTGTAATCTATATTCCAATCCATAACAGTTCCTTTACCCCCCGGCACAAGCCCTATCACTTTACCGAGTGTATCATATGGCGGACCTGTAACTGCAAGAAATTCATCACCGGGACGAAGTATGCCGAACATGGCCGAACTTATGGCATGGGTTCCAGAGACAAACTGCCATCTTACAAGTGCTTTTTCTCCTCCGAACACTTCTGCATAGATTTCATCCAGAATATCTCTCCCGCTGTCATGGTAGCCATATCCGGATGAGCCGGAAAAATGAAAATCAGAAACTCCATGAGATATAAATGCTTTCAATACTTTAAGTTGATTATATTCTTCTATATCTTTCACTTCATCTCTGAAATTTTTCGTATCAGCTTCCGCTTTTTTCGAAATTTCCAATAAATCATTATAAGTCATAAAATTCTCCTTACCATCAGGGTATGTTCAAAAACACCCCTTTTACAGCCAATTACTTCCATGAGCATAAGCATGTAATAAAGGGTTTCCTCCCGTCACGCGTTACGCGTTACGCGTTACGATTCTCATATAAATTACCCGGTAATAAATAATGCATGATGTAACTCTGCATATTACCCGTTACGCATCACCCGTAACGATTTCACACTTTAATCTTCTTGATTTTCATCTTACTGACATTTATCTCACCCAGTCCCCTTTCAGAAGCGACTTTAAGAAAATCTGTTTTAGATGGATCAAGGCCGAATAATTTAGTGGCATAAGCATCTGCCATAACGGGATTCGTACTTACTATTATCTGGTTTCCCATGCGGACATCGCTGGCATTTCCTCCCTGAGGACCATGTCCGGTAAGAATTCTACTGGCATCGACTATAACGAGTTCTACAGGTATTATTCTTGTCAGATCAGACAGATTTTTATCTATACCCTGATGTATTTCTCCCCTGTCTCCTCCTATAATACCCATGAGGTTTTTCATACTTATAGTAAGACTGGAAATACCGTGGTGTTTGAGTATGGGCACATTTATAACAACACTGGCCTTCATTACATCCTGATAGACACTCCACGTTTTAAGTGTAACAGCATCAGGCGCAGTAACAACATCATAAAAACTGGAAGATTCACTTACATAATCTACTTTTGCTCCTGCTTCTTCTGCCGCTTTTGCAATACCGCTATTTTTATAACATCGTTTTGCATCATTGCAGGTTCTGTCAAAAACCTTCACTGTTTTAGCTCCTGCCTTATAACACATGGTTACAAGTTCTTTCACAAGGTCAGGATTGGTATTTGCAGCCAGTTCAGGGGCACGGTCCCAGCCAATATTTGGTTTTACCACAACAGTATCACCCTTTTTAATAAGAGATTCCAGTCCTCCTATTTCTTTGATAGCTGCCCTTACCATAGATTTCGGATCTTTTCCTTCAGCCACAAAAATACCTGGTTTCAAATTATTCTGTCGCAATTTTCTGGGAGCAATTCCTGTTACTGCAGCAAAACCGTTTTTTTTGCTGCAGGCACCAAGAAACATACCTGCCGCAAGAGATGTAGCACATTTCAAAAACGTTCTTCTGTTCATTTTATAAAACCTCCTTTATAATGGGTCTGTAATAACTACATCATATTTACAGTCTATATCGTGACGCGTAACGCGAGGATAATAACCGTTCTGACAATTTGCAAGGATTATTTCTTTACAGTCTCTAAATCGTGACGCGTGACGGGTGGTTGCGTGATGCGTCATGCGTAATGCGTAATGCGTGATAATCGTGACGTGTAACGCGTAAATTTCACCCTTCACTCTTCACTCTTCATTCTTCACTGTAAATTACCCGTAATAACTGTCATCTTTTTTCGTATAAATTGTCACGTAAATTGCAGGCATCCCTCTGACAGGGCATTTGTTTTCACATATACCGCACCCTATACATAATTCAGAATCTATATAGGGCTGTTTTATTTCTTTTTCAAATCCGTTTACCATTACTTTCTTAGTGGTGTATTTTATAGCCTTATCAGGGACAGGGCACATTTCTTCACATACCATACAGTTATCATCTCTTGTATAGGGTATGCATCTGTTTCTGTTTATACAGGCAAGCCCTATCTGAGTCTTCTGCTTTTCTTTTATTTCCAGATATTTTATGGCATCTGTAGGACATACCTGTCCGCAGAGATTGCATTCGTAGGAACAGTAACCTATTCGCGGGACAATCTTCGGGGTCCATAGATTATCAATGCCTGCTTCAAACACAGAAGGTTGAATGGCATTGGTAGGACATACTTTCATACATGTGCCGCATCTTATACATGTATCCCTGAAGAGTTTTTCTTCTATTGATCCGGGAGGACGAAGTAAAAAGGGATATTCACATTTGCGAATCGGATCAAGTCTCATTACAGGTACAGCCATAGCCCCTGCAGTCGCCCCTTTAATAATATCCCTTCTGGTAATTCTTCTTCCGTAAAGATTTTTTCTAGTTCTCCGGAGCAAATCCTGATGATCTTCCTGAGGTTCTTCCTTTTTCTTTTTTAATAAATTAAGTATATTAAAAAAATTAAATGAAACAGATTTTTCAGGACAACTATAGAGACAATCAAAACATCCTGTACACTCATGATATAAAGTTTTCTTCCCGGTATTTTCGATGGCATTCATTTTACAATTAATCTGGCATTGAGCACATTTATTACATTTATCCGACACATATCTCCTGTAAAGGGGGAAGAAGGAGAAAATCCCAATCATTGCTCCGAGAGGACAGAGACTTTTACACCAGTACCGGCGACTTTTCAAACTCAGAAGTAATATTCCGGCAAATACGAAGTACATAAACAGATGGCCTGTATAGAACACCTGTTCTGTAGTAAGTAATTTCCAGTTCAGCAGGAAATTATAAATTTCGCGGCCTGTGTCTTTTACGAAGGGAATATAATAAAGTATTTCAATGAAATTTCTTATTATTAAATTTACAAATGGATATATGAGAAGAGCATAACTTCTCTGTGCAATACAGAGGGGATCTAATATACCTGATACAGACACACCCAGCAGTGAAAGTGTTAAAAGAGCAGTTAACAGCATATATTTCCACTTATGATCCGGCATAGATCTTCCTCTGGCAGAAGGAATAAGTTTATCTGCTATATCTATAGTTGTTCCAAGGGGACAGATCCAACCGCAGAAAAATCTTCCCATAAATAAGGAGATTACCAGGACTATAATCCCGGGAATCATATGTTCAAAAACAAAGTGTCTCGTTCCTATAACAGTAAGTATATTTGAAAGAGGACTTAATCTCAGGAACATATCCGTATGATCTTTAGTTAAAGGATCTGCTGTTTCTATGATAAGGTAAATAAAGATTATTAATACAATAATCTGTGTCACCAGTCTGATTCTTTTTAACAAAATATTACCTCCATATTTGTAATGCGTTATAAATCGTGACGCGTAACGCGTGACGGGCAGTTTCACTTTTCACTACTCACTTTTCACGACTCACGACTCACCACTCATCACTCAATAACCAATCTCACTTTCAACAAGATATTTCAATTTCTCACCATTAAAATATCTTGCCATATTTTCAAGCACAAGTTCTGTAAGTCTTTCAAAAGTATATTCGCCTGACCAGGATATATGAGGTGTTATTATGAGATTTTCCACATTCCACAGTTCACTGTCCTGTCCGAGCGGTTCTTCTCTGAAAACATCAAGAACGGCTCCTGCAAGTCTCTTCTCTTTCAGAGCTTCTATGAGGGACTGTTCATCCAGAATTTCTCCCCTTGCTATATTAATTAAATAAGCAGTGGATTTCATTTTTCCAATCTCTTTTTTTCCTATGAGATTCTTTGTAGAATCTATAAGTGGCAGAGCCAGAACAATGAAATCTGAGCGGGACAGTACTATATCCATTTCATGAATGCCATAAATTTCATCTACAAACTCGACATGTGCCGGTGTTTTTTTAACAGCCACTGTATTCATGCCGAAAGGCTTTGCTTTTCTGGCAATTTCTTTTCCTATACTGCCGGCACCTATCAACCCCAGGGTTTTGCCGGTTAACTCCATCCCTTCTATTCTGGCCCATTTTTTTTCTTTCTGAAACTTCATATAATCAAAAGTCCTGTGAGATAAAGAAAGGATATAGGACATGACATATTCCGAGATAGGAATATGATGTATATTTTTCGCTGTAGAAAGTCTTATGTCCTTTCTGTATGACGGAAGAGATAAAACATGATCACAGCCTGCACTGAGAAGTTGTATCCATTTTAATTTTTTTGCCTTTCTCAAAAGTTCATCAGATATTTTATGACAGATCAAAATATCGGCTTCTTCGATAAAATCATCACAATCCTTTCTGGAAGACCAGCTTTTTACAATAAAGTCAGGATATTGTTCCTTTATCTTTTCTTCCAGCAGATTGGGATCAAATATAAAAATAAGAATTTTATGCATGAGAAAACTCCTTTTTCTAAAAATCCTCTTATAATTTTATATCTTTTTTCATTAAAAATCTATCCTCTTGCAGGAAAATAAAAAAATATGTCGTATTTTACTTATTCGCACTTGATTTTATTCAATAAAATTACACCTGTCATAATATTTATTTCCTGTACTGACCTGTACCCTTCGGGGGAACAACTCGCAAACTTCTGTCGCAGAAGTAAATCAGAAAACATTCCAGGAGGAATTTTTTAAATGAAAAATCTTTTTTTATCTTTAACAACGTTAACACTTATTGTATCACTTATTTTACCTGTATACGGGAGCCGGCAGGATGTGGCAGGAGCTTCATTTATACAGACAAACTGGGGATACGGAACATCTGAAAATAAATATAACCAGATAATATTAACTGCCATTGAGAAAAAATGGTGTAATTATGAACTCACCATATATCCGATTCTTATAAAAGCTACCATAGCAATCGAAAGCGGTTTCTGTCCGAATGCAGTAAGTCCCAGCGGTTATGCAGGCCTCATGCAGATCGGCAAAAACGAAGCAAAGGCCCAGGGGCTTTCATTAAGTCCCAGAGACGAAAGATTTATACCTGAGAAAAATATTATGGCAGCCCTGGGAACATTAAAAACAAAACACAGGGTTATAAAATATCCTGTAGAGGTTTATCCAAATAAATCCTGGGCAAAAGCGGTAAATAAATTTTACGGTACACATGGAAAACCCGATCTTTATCAGGAATGGATATTGACCATGGGTGCTTATAACGGTGGAGGAGCTACAGTACTGAGAGCCATGAATTACTGCATAAAAGAAGGTAAAGATCCAAGAGACTGGGATAATCTTTATCGTCCGGGACATCCTTCCTCTTCCCCTTTATATAGAGCAATAGTAGATGTTTACGGTACCAGATATGCTAAATGTAAATTTTACGAGATGGGTAATTATCCGGTTAAAATATATAATCTTGCCAGTAAGTAATACTATCTCGTAGAACCGGATATTCCATGATAAATAAAGCAATGGATTATATTAAAAGAAAAATCGGGATCACAAAAGGTTCTACCATAAAAATAGATATTCACTGTCATACCTCTCTATATTCAGGCTGTTCCATTCAAACTCCAGAAGATGCAGTTGAAACAGCCATAAGAAGAGGTCTTGATGGAATTGTAATAACAGAACATGGTATACTCTGGAACAGAGAAGAATTGGCGAATTTACAGCAAAAATATCCTGACTTTTTGATATTAAACGGTATTGAGTATTCGGCAGAATCTTATGACATGCTCATTTACGGCATACCTGACAATTGTCCAATCCCGAGTTCCCCCAAAATGGATGAAAAAATAAGTAAACTCAAAATAAAAACCAGAAATATTTTCGGAAGAATTCCTGATGCACTGAAAGTAGAACATGTGCTGGATTATTTCGAGAAACTCGGATGTGCCTTTATCCTCCCGCACCCATTCAGATTCAACACAGAAATGAAGCTATCCATTAAAACCATTAAAAGATTTCATGGAATAGAAGTGGATTCATCCAATTTTCATGATGAAGACAGAGAACTGGCTATGAAGCTGTCAGAAAGATATAAAATTCCTGCCGTTACTGCTTCTGACAGCCACAGTACGAAAACTATCGGCCTGTGGTATATAGAAATACCGGAAATCAAAAATATGAAAGACTTTGTAAGAATAATTAAACAGGGCAAATGGAAAGTGAGTAGTGAGAAGTGAAAAGTGAGTAGGGGCGACCCCCTGTGGTCGCCCGGTATCGGTGAAAACGCGCATCACGCATCACGGGGCACGCATCACGGGGCACGCATCACGGGGCACGCATCACGGG
>CAYSLJ010000105.1:18281-26291 GCA_964431735.1 uncultured Synergistia bacterium
CACGCATCACGGGGCACGCATCACGGGGCACGCATCACGGGGCACGCATCACGGGTCACGCATCACGGGGCACGAAAAAAAAGGAGTGTAATAATTATGGACATAGAAAAAATAAGATCATATTTTCCTCAGTTTAAAAAGGTAATTTACTTCAATACAGGTTCTTCGGGGCCTCTCCCGATTCCTGTTATAGAAGAAATTATGAGATATGTAGATATAACAAAAAATGAAGGCTCTGCATCTCCCCTCCTCTATGATGAAATAGGAAAATTGGATTTAAGACATAAGATTGCAAATTTCTTTAACGTTACAGAAAGTGAAATATGCCTGACTCACAGTACCTCCGATGGTCTGGGCATAGTATTTTCAGGAATTGACTGGAAAAAAGGAGACGAAATTGTAGCAGTATATCCTGAATATATTTCCGGTATGTTAGACTGTCAGAATATTGAAAAACAATATGGAGTAAAACTTAAAATTGTCAGGACAGACGAAAAAGCTTTCATAGTAGAAGAAAATATTATCGGAGAAATCAAGGAAAAAACAAAACTCGTCCTTATAAGCCATGTAAACTATCATAACGGCCAGAAACTGGATTGTAAAAAAATATGCAGATCTGCAAAAGAGCAAAATGCCATGGTAATTATTGATGGAGCTCAATCAGTGGGAGCAATTCCTGTAAATATAAAAGATATAGATCCCGATTTTTACGTATTTCCTGCCCAGAAATGGCTCCTCGGAGAAGAAGGTATGGGAGGTCTATATGTAAAAAAAGAAGCTTTAAACTACCTGAAACCGGGCCGTATGGGTTATAATTCTGTAGAGAAATTTTCTCCTTCCGAAGGTTTTATACTGCACAGAGGAGCCAGGAGATTTGAAGTAGGCACTCCATGCAGTGCCTCATATTTTGCTTTTTCCGCAGCAATCGACTTCTATAATATGATCGGTGAAGATTTTATCTGTTCCAGAATAGAAAAACTTGTGTCTTATCTGAAAGATAAAATGTCAGGTATAAAAGGAGTTCATATAATCAGTCCTGTGGAAAAGGAAAAATCCAGCGGTCTTGTATCATTTGTAACTCAGGCTGTTGATATGAACAATATAGTTACAGATATGTACAGAAGCAAAAAGATTATTATAAGATCCATACCCTATCCTGAATGTCTCAGGGTTTCAGTACACTACTTCAATACGGAAAAAGAAATTGATATGTTAATAGAAGCTCTTAAAGGTTATATTTATTGATTATAAGGGTGGTTATAGGTGAAGGGTGAAGGGTGAATAATGTCAATTTTCACTATTCCCTGATACCCATGAAATTTCCCTAAAATTAATGAAGGAAATCTGCTTTTTTAAGTAAATATATATTGTGAATAGTTAAACCGGGAGGGATAAGCTATGATAAAAGAATTTTATACACCTACCACAGTAGCAGATGCTCTGAGGATAAAAGAGGAACAGCCTGATTACAGGTTTCTGGCAGGAGGTACTGAAATAAATGCAAAAGGTTATCCAGGAACTCCTGAGAATATTTCAGGACTTATAAGCCTTGGAAGGCTTGGATTATCGGGAATAAAAAAAGAAGAAGACAGGTTAGTTATTTACCCATTAATAACATTACAACAAATCATAGAAAAGCCGGAGCTTTCCGAAGAGCCTTTTTCTATGATAAAACAGGCTGCTTCAAATGTAAGTAACAGGAATGTAAGAAATATGGCAACTCTGGGAGGTAATATTGCTGCATGTAAATCCTGTTCAGATATGATACCGGTATTGCTTGTAATGGATACTTTTCTGGAAATTTATTCTTCCGAAGATTTGAAACAGGAAGTACCACTTTATGAATATATACAGAAAAAAGAAAGACCCCTTATAACAAAGGTAATCGTGCCATTTCGTAAAAACTTCCATATTTCCATATGCCGCTATACAAGAACATCAAATGATCTGGCATTAATAAATGTCTGTCTCGGTATGGAACTTGAAGAAGGTATATGTAAAGATGCAAGACTGGCAATAGGAGGGGTATCTGTAACACCTGTCAGGATACCGGAAACAGAAGAATTTCTCAGAGGTCACGAACTTAAAGGTAAATTAATAGATTATGCCCCTGAGGTCAGGAAACATCTGGAAAGCCATATAAGCCCTATTGATGATCTGAGAGGAAAAGGATGGTTCAAAAAAGAACTTGCCGGCGGTCTTGTTATACAGGCTCTCTATGAAGCAGCGAAAAAAGGAGGCATTTCCCTGTGAAAATAAATATAACATTAAACGGAAAACCTAAAAGACTTGACACAGAACCGGGAGAAAGAGTGCTGGATCTACTCAGGCGAAATGGAATCATTTCTGTAAAAAACGGCTGTGACGGTGAAGGTACATGCGGAGCATGTACAATTCTTCTTAACGGGAAATCAGTAAATTCATGTCAGTTATTATCTCCTCAAATAGACGGATGTGATGTAAGAACATCTGAATGTCTTGCAAAAAACAATCAACTCCATATAATACAGCAGGCCTTTCTTGATACGGGTGTGGTTCAATGCGGTTACTGTACTCCTGCCATGCTTGTGGCAACACTGGAACTTCTGGAAAGAAATCCTGAACCATCTGAAGAGGATGTAAAAGACGCTCTTTCAGGTATCATATGTAGATGCACGGGATACAAACAGATCTTTGATGCCATAGAAGTAGCAGTAAAAAGAATGAAAGGTGATAAGAATTATAAAAAGGAATATCCTTCTTTCCGTAAAGACCTCAGAATAGTAGGAAAATCTACAACCAAAGTTGACGGACATCAACTTCTATGTTCTGATCCGAGTTTTGTAGAAGATATGGTAAGACCCAATTCTCTCTACGTAAAGGTTCTTGCAAGTCCTCATGCCCATGCCATAATAAAAAACATAGATATAAGTGAAGCTGAAAACATGGAAGGTGTTGAATTTATCCTTACCCATGAAAACTGCCCTGATGTGCTTTACGGCTCTGCAGGACAGTGTTATCCCGAACCGTCTCCTTATGACAGAAGGATAATAAATAAAAAAATGAGGTTTTCAGGAGACAGAGTTGCCGCAGTGGCAGCTACATCTGAAAAAAATGCAATGGAAGCACTGAAAAAAATAAAGGTAGAATATGAAATTCTTCCTGCTATATTATCAATAGAACAGGCCATGAGTGATCATTCGGTGCAGGTTCATGATGAAACAACATCTGAATACTGTTTTCATGTAGGTCAGGATCTTGCAAAAAATATTGCTGCTTCCAATAAAGGCGGCATAGGTGATATAGAAAAAGGTTTTAAAGAAGCCGATTTTATAATAGAAAGAACCTATAAAACAGGACATATTCAATGCACTCCTCTTGAGCCACATGTAGTTTATACCTATATGGAAGGTGACAGGCTTGTAATAAGAGCTTCTACCCAGGTTCCGTTCCACCTGAGAAGGATAGTATCAAGAGCAACCGGTTACCCTGAAACAAAAATCCATGTCATTAAAGAAAGGGTAGGAGGAGGTTTTGGTGCAAAGCAGGATGTAGTAATGGAAGAACTGGCGGCCTATATAACACTTAAAACAGGGAAACCGGTTTTTTTCCGTTTTACAAGACAGGAAGAATTTGTAGCATCCAGGACAAGGCATCCTACTTCAGTAAGAGTCAAAATAGGGGCGAATAAGGACGGGAAAATTACTGCCATAGATATGGATGTAAAGGCAGACACAGGAGCATACGGTCCCCACTGTCTTACAGTTCCAATGAATGCATGTTCCAAAACACTTCCTCTCTTCAGATGTGAGAATATGCATTATGATGTTACAGTTTATTATACAAACAATGTAATTGCAGGAGCATATCAGGGATACGGAGCACCTGCAGGTGCTTTTGCACTTCAGACAGCAATAGCGGAACTTGCTGCAGAAATGAATGTAGATTACCTGACTCTGATAAGACTCAACCATGTCCGTACAGGTGACAGACTTGAGATATTGAAATGCCTGGGAGAAGGTCAGGAAGGAATTCCTCAACAGGTAACAAGCTGTGCTCTGAGTGACTGTCTCGACAGAGGAGATTTTTCCATAGGATGGGGCAGACCTGAAAAAGGAGATGCTCCCTATTTAAAAAGAGGGAAAGGGTTTGCCATAATACAGCAGGGTTCCGGTCTTCCCGGACTTGATGCGGCAAATGCAACTATTTATATGCTCGGTGACGGTTCCTTCTTCCTCTGTATAGGGGGAGCAGATCTCGGCACAGGGCTTGATACGGTAGCTGTAAAGGTAGCAGCGGAAATCCTTATGGTTGATCAGGATAAAGTGTCAGTAAAAGCAGGAGACACAGATGTAACTCCCTTTGATGTAGGTGCTTATGCATCGAGCGGTACATTCTTTACAGGTTCTGCCGCATATAATGCCGCTCTTGACATGAAGAAGAAGATTTTAGAGGAAAGCGCAAAAATTTTAGATACTACTACTGACAGGTTAAAACTTGTCTATCCCGGTAAAGTTGTATCTCCGGAAAAAGAACTCACCTTTTTAGAAATTGCCAGAATAACACAGAGCGGTAAAGGTACAGGACAGATTATAGCAACAGGGGCTTTCACTACCGAAGAATCTCCCATACCTTACGGAGCACATTTCGCAAAAGTGGAAGTAAATGAATTGACAGGTACTGTGAAAGTCAAAGCATTCCATGCATATCAGGACTGCGGTACTCCGATCAATCCCGATCTGGCTCTCGGACAGATGTATGGAGCAATTCTGAAAAGTATAGGCCATACACTCTATGAAAAAATGATCTTTGACGAACATGGCAAATGTCTTAATCCAAATTTCCTTGACTATAAAGTTCCTATGATAAAGGATTTGCCGGAAGATTTTCGTTCCGAACTGGTATTTGTAGATGAAAAACTCGGCCCCTTCGGCGGAAAATCAATTTCCGAAATTGCTACAAACGGAGCCGCTCCTGCCATAGCAACTGCCATATATGATGCAATAGGCGTATGGGTAAGGGAATATCCTTTTACGGCAGAAAAAGTGCTGGAATCAATAAGAGAACAGAAAAAGTGAATGGTAGATGTGTGAAAAATGAGAAGTAAAGAATATTTACTTCACTACAATTATAACATTGAAAGGAATGTCTATTTATGAAATTTGGAATTTCTATAACAATAATATTTATTTTATTAACTTTTCTTATCGGATGCGGCAGCAGTGACCCGAATGCAAGAACCGTAAAGATAGAGGTAACAAAGATAGAAGGATGGCCGGCAGGTGATAAGTTATGTGCAATACTTTACAAAGACTCTTCAAAAATGAATCGTATGAGGAAAGATATAAATGTACCTGGTACCGGAGAATTCAAAGTTACATGTGATCGTAATGATAAAATATGGATGGAATTTACTGATACAAAAAGCATTGCATCTTTAGATATGACGGAGTTCGGGAAAAACCTGACCTTATATCTGGACGGAGAAAAAGTTGTTTATGGCCCTATTCCTGAAAGAGGCAAGTTTTCATTATGTTTTGAAATAAAGGTAAAATAACTATAGAAAGTAAGTCGTGAGTCGTGAATTTTACTCACTTCACGACTCATGATAATTACTCTGGAACTATTATTAAACTGACTATAAATTTAATCTAATTCAAGGAGTTTATAAAAAGGATATTTCCCGCAATATACATCGTTGAATGGTCTTCTTCTGAAGTAATAGTGAGTAGTGAGTGACGTTGCAATATTCTACTCACTACTCACCACTCACTGTTCACTTAAATTTTAATAAGTTATGAAATACACTATAATTTATGTCTGCAATTACATTTCAAGAAGGATTTCACCATACCTTTACAGAATGTTATGATTACCCGGATACTTCAGAAGGTGGAAACAATATGGATGATAAAAAACCAATCATAGTGCTTACCGATATATACAAAACCTATACAATGGGCGATACGAAGGTTAATGCCAACGATAATATTAATCTCACCATTTATAAAGGTGAATTTGTAGTAATCATGGGAGCTTCCGGAAGCGGAAAATCTACTGTAATGAATTTGATAGGCTGTCTTGACAGGCCTACAAGCGGCAGTTATAAACTGGATGGTGTGGAAGTATCACAGCTTGACGATGATGAACTATCGATTATAAGAAATCAGAAGATTGGTTTTGTTTTTCAGAAATTCCATTTATTATCCGGTCTGACTGCGAGAGAAAATGTTGAACTTCCGATGATCTATGCAGGTGTAAACACAAAAGAGAGAATGCAGGTAGCAGCAAACAATCTTACGAAAGTAGGTCTGGAAACACGTATGAATCACGTGCCCAATGAGCTTTCAGGTGGCCAGATGCAGCGTGTTGCCATAGCAAGAGCTATCTCTAACAAACCACCCATACTTCTTGCAGATGAACCTACAGGTGCCCTGGACAGTAAATCAGGTGATGAGATTATGGCTTTGTTCCAGGATTTACACAGAAAGGGAAGTACTGTAATTCTCATAACACACAACCCGGAAGTGGCAAAATACGGTACAAGAGTCGTAAAACTCTATGACGGGAAAGTACTCACAGACGAACATGTAAAAGAAGAAGACAGAATATTACTTGCATCTGACATAAAAACCTCTATGACTGTAAGACTCAATATGAGGGGCAGCATGAATATCATGCAGAGCGTAAAAATTGCATGGAATGCGCTCAAAGCCAATAAAATGAGGTCTTTACTGACCATGCTTGGTATTATAATAGGTATATCTTCTGTGATCATTATGACTGCCATAGGAAACGGTATGGATAAGGGTTTTAGAAAACAGTTTACCGACATGGGAGTGCAGAACGTGATTGTTTCTCCCGGTAAAGGCGACAGTGTCATACAATCTTCCATAGGTTCAAAAACAAGGCAACTCACAATGAGAGATGTAAGAGTATTGAAGAATCAGTGTGTTTCCGTAAAAGGAGTGGCACCAAGTATAACTACCAGTGTTACTGCAGTTTACGGCCCCAATAATATGGATGTTACCATAAAAGGTACTTCTCCGGCAATCACTTTAGTTGACACATTACCGGTTGAAAAAGGAAGGTTTTTCTCAGAGAAAGACTGGGATAAAAACAGTCCTGTATGTGTGATTGGCCATGAAGTGGCAGAAAAATTATTCGGGAAAGACATGGAACCTCTCGGCAATACAATAAAAATGGTAGCAAAATCCAGCAGCACTTCAAACATTACTTCATCTTCAGGAAATTCAGATCCAAACAATGTAACAAACTCCGGAATAAGGCTTAAAGTCATAGGGGTTTTAAAGAAAAAAGACAGGGCTATAATGGATGACTATGATAAAACAATAATAACACCCCTCACTACATTTAACAGCAGAGTTTACTATCAGTCATATCTGAATTTTATTCAGGTAGCTTCTGAAAATCTGGATACTGTTAAGAAAACAAAAGATGAGGTTACAAGAGTTCTTTTACCTCTTCATGGTAACAATATAAAAAACCTTGACATACTGAGTTTCGAACAGCAGCTGGCCCAGTCAATGAGCACTATCATGGCTCTAAGCCTGTTCCTATCCATTATAGCAGTTATTTCTCTGGTAGTAGGCGGTATTGGTATTATGAATATAATGCTTGTTTCTGTAACGGAACGCACAAAAGAGATAGGATTAAGGAAAGCCATAGGAGCAAGAAAAGGTGATATTTCAACACAGTTCTTAATAGAATCCCTTGTACTCAGCATAACGGGAGGTATTATTGGTATACTTGTCGGCACAGGTATATCAGCAGTATATCCCCTTTTGATAGCTTCCAGTTCTCTGAAAGATCTAATGGGACAGGCTATTATTTCACTTACTTCCATAGTAATTTCTTTTGGTTTTTCCGCAATGGTTGGTATATTTTTCGGCCTTTATCCGGCAAGGAAAGCTGCTGCCCTTGATCCGATAGAAGCGTTAAGACAGGAATAAAAATCGTGACGCGTAACGCGTGACGCGGAGGCTGTCTCAAAAAGCCTCACGAATTTTT
>CAYSLJ010000106.1:0-18577 GCA_964431735.1 uncultured Synergistia bacterium
AATTTCTTTTTCCCTTGTATGTAAAATCACCTGTCATTTTTAAACGCAATCTTATTAGAATTTAAATGCTTCGTAACGCGTGACAGGTTTATATCCCTGCGCATCACGCATTAAGCTTTATGCATTACGATGTCATTATTTATGGATAGTTATGAAATTAACTATAATTATAGACGTATAAGAGGAAATAAAAGTTAACAGGGGAATATAATACAGTGAACAGTAAGCAGTGAACAGTAATCAGAAAAACTGTTCCTCCTGTCACGCGTTACGCGTTACGCGTCACGATTAAAATGAAAGGAATGTTTTTATGTATAAAAAAACATTATTAATTGTGGTTTTTTCTATGTTTATTCTTTCCAGTCAATGTATGGCAAATCTTTCTTCCTATATAAATAAACCTGAGTCTGACTATATGTGGGAAAAGGTTTCAGAAAAGGATGTTTCAGGCGGAAAAATCTATGAATTACATATGGTGTCACAGAAATGGGAAGGTATTATATGGAAGCATAAAATTCAGGTTTTTTATCCTGATAAGGTAGAACATCCTGAATTCTGTACTGTTTTCAATACAGGCGGCAACGGCCATTCGATGGTTGATCTTGCAGGTATTACTCTTGCCAGATCATGTGGTACACCTCTTGCAGTTCTCTGGAATGTGCCCAATCAGCCTCTTTTTAATGGAAAAAGAGAAGATGCCCTTATTGCCTATAGTTTTTTAAAGTTTTTTGAAACAGGTAATGAAGAATGGCCCCTTCTTTTTCCTATGGTAAAATCTGTTGTAAAAGCCATGGATTCTTTAGAAGTTTTTACAAAACAGGAAGGTTTGATACCTGTAAGAAAATTCATTGTGACAGGTGTTTCTAAAAGAGGATGGACTTCATGGCTTACAGGAGCATCAGAAGATGTAAGAGTTAAAGCTATTGTACCTATGGTAATAGATACTCTGAATATGAAAAAACAGATGGAACGACAGGTGAAGATATACGGAAAGGTAAGTGACAAAATACATGATTACAGTGATACAGGCATACTGGATAAACTTTCTACAGAAGAAGGGGAAAAGCTTCTTTCCATGGTTGACCCTTACAGTTACAGGGATAAGTTAACTGTACCGAAACTTATTGTTAACGGTACGAATGACCGGTACTGGACACTTGACGGATTGAACCTGTACTGGGATGATCTTACCGGTCCAAAGTGGATTCTCTATGTTCCAAACAGTGGCCACAGGCTTGAAGATACGGGAAGAGTCATTAATACTGTTACTGCATTTATCTATACAATTTCAGGAGGAAAAAAATTTCCTGAACCGTCATGGCATTTTAAAGATTCCCTTAAAGGTTCTGTTCTTAATATCTCCAGTGATATAAAACCTGAATCTGTTGAAGTATTTAAAAGTTTTTCAATGGAAAAAGATTTTCGAAATGCTACATGGGAATCGGAACCGGTCTGTGAAAAGGGAGGTATATATGGTTACCATATGGAAAAGCCGAAAAATGGATACTGTGCCTTCTTTGGAGAAGTCAATTATGACATAAAAGGTAGAAATTTCAGTCTTTCCACACAGATAAAGGTACTGAGCAGGTAAGTCGTGAGGCGGTGATCAGTGAAAACACACATTACTCATTGCTCACCTGTAATGTTTTCCCGTCACTGTTAAATACTACTGTGCCGTCTTTATCTGTGCGATATAGTTCAATATTTCCGTCTTTTAACTTCTTTAAAGTTTTTTTATGGGGATGACCGTATTTATTCCCTTTACCTGCACTTATGACAGCATATCTGGGCGATACGGCACTGAGAAATTTCGGTGTAGTAGAACTTCTGCTTCCATGATGACCTATCTTTAAAACATCTGCTTTCAGATTATAGCCCTTTCCCAGCATTTCCTCTTCCGATGCGTTTTCTGCATCACCTGTAAGAAGAAAAGATATTTTCCCGTAAGAGACCTTCAGGACTATGGAATAATTATTCGTATCGTCGTATTTATCACTGTTAGGAGCAAGTATTTGAACCTTTATTGCATTATCAAAATCAATATATTCTCCTGCTACAGGCTTATCAATCTTTAAATTCTTTTTTTTGAGTTCCTTCAATACGTCACCGAAGGTTTTTGTATTTTTGGAAACCCTGGGCATATATACCGTGCTGATTTTAAAAGAATCTATTACTTTATCCATTCCTCCAATATGATCGCCATCGGGGTGTGTTCCTATAAGGACATCTATTTTTTCGACTCCTTCTTTTTTCAGATATGATACAACCGTATCTCCGCTGCTATTCTCACCTGCATCGATTAACATATATTTATTACGGGGACTTCTAATCAGTATACTGTCACCCTGGCCGACATCAATAAAGTGGACCTTTAGATAAGCGGATTTTCCTGAAGGATCAGAATGCTGGCCTGATGGTGAAGACATCTCTTCAAGACACCCTGAAAATAAGATAAAAATAAAGAGAAAAAAAGATAAAACCAGGTTTTTTTTATACATAATTTTTCCCTGATTCTGTAGCATATTAATTATTACTTTTCACTTTTCTTATTTGAGTTTTTCTACTGCATCAGTTTCTGTCTTCACTATATTTATAATAGAAGTAAATCCTGTCATGTCAAAAATTTCTTTTATATGATCCTTCATTGCAAAAAGGACGAGTTTACCTTCAATTTTTTTCAGTTCCTTTGCTGCCATTAAAATAACTCTTAAACCGGAACTGTTTATATAATCCAGATTTGTAAAATCTATGGCAAGTTTCTTCTCTCCCTGGCCTATAATTGCTTTTACTTTACTTTCGAATTCTGATGTTGTTGTGGCATCAAACCTTCCGTTTAGTTCAAGAAAAAGGATATCTCCTTTTTTATTTTCCGATAATTTCATAAAATTATCCCCTTTCAAATTCATATTACTCATATAAAATTATATATAGATTAACAAAATCCTTCTAAAGAAGTCAATAAGATTGTGTTTTTTTATGACAGGTGATTTTATATACAATGGAAAAAGAAATTTATCACAGAATATTCAGAGTGAAAAGTGAAAAAATTTGATTCTACTTGGTACTGATAACGTTAAATATGCCCCT
Organism: uncultured Synergistia bacterium; assembly: GCA_964431735.1. Taxonomy (GTDB): domain Bacteria; phylum Vulcanimicrobiota; class SpSt-956; order SpSt-956; family JAKJGF01; genus CALARM01. The sequence continues at coordinate 3,088 of CAYSLJ010000106.1, forward strand.
GATTGATTACTGATTCTGGGTGTTGGGTTAAGAAGATTAAAACCCAGAACCTGACACCTGATTTTAACCGGTGCCATATTTATCGTTTTCAGCACTTAGGAGTTGTCAGGAAATAACTACATCTTAATTACGATTTCTATCGTGACGCGTAACGCGTAACGCGTGACGGGAGGATACTGATTGTTCTAACAATTTGCCGGAGTTATTTTTCTTACAGTCCTTATGCTCAGGTCAGTAATATTTTGCGTCTATATAATTTACAACTCTCTTTTAATACGGCATATCTTTTCCTCCAGAGCCTGGCCAAGGACAGGAGCGTGTTCCATATTTTTTGGGTACCAATTTGACTGTTACGATAATAAGGTTTGCAGATTTCTTAAAAACATTTGTAATTTTTACCTGAATAAAATCACCTGTCATTTTTAAAAGCAATCCTCTTTAACTTATTTTTCCCCTGTGTTATAATTACAGGTACTTTCATATTAGATTTGCTTCTCCTGACACTTTACAATTCTAATATAATCTATGTAAGAGGAGGTACTATTTATTATGCGCAGTAATTTCATTCTTCCCAAGGATAAACCTGTTCCGCCTGTAGAAAAACTTGGATTTGGCCAGTATTATACGCCCTATATGTATGTTCGAAGATACAGACAGAACAAATGGGAAGATTCCATCATAACAGATTACGAACTTTTAGCTGTAGACCCTGCTTCTCAGATGTTACACTACGGTCAATTAATTTTTGAAGGACTGAAAGCCTATTATAATAAAGATCAGGAAAAAGTATATTTATTCAGACCTGAAGAGAATGCCAAAAGATATATAAAATCTGCAATAAGGCTCTGTATACCGCAGCTTCCCGTAGCGGATTTTATAGATTCCGTAAAGGCAGCAGTAAAATTCTCCGGTCCCTATATACCAGCTTATTCTAAAAAAAATCCCACCCCTGCATCTCTTTATATCAGACCATTCTTAATGGGAACAACCCCTAAACTGGGAGTGAAACCTGCACAGGATTACGGTCATGTAGTAATAACCAGTCCTTCGGGCCCTTATTTTGCAGGTGGGTTAAATCCGATTAAATTAAAAGTAGAAGAAGTCTTTACAAGGGCTGCGCCGGGAGGTACAGGCGAAGCAAAATGTGCGGGAAACTATGCAGCTTCTCTGATGGCAGCGGAAATAGCCCACAGTGAAGGTTACGATCAGGTCTTATGGCTTGATGTAACACGAACATATATTCAGGAAGTAGGAGCAATGAATGTTTTTCTGGTAAAGGATGATGTTCTTATCACGCCGGATCTGAGCGGTACAATACTTCCCGGTATAACGAGAGATTCCGTTATAAAACTCGCCTCTTCTCATTTTGGTATGAAAGTGGAAGAAAGACCTGTCTCTATTGATGAAATAATAAAAGGTATAAAAGAAAAGAAGGTAACGGAAATATTCGGCTCAGGTACAGCTGCAGTCATTACGCCTGTAGGAGCAATCGGATACAAAGGAGAAACATATACATTAAGTAACGGAGAAATAGGTAATGTAGCAAAAAAAGTGTATGATACCCTTACAGGCATACAATACAATGAAATTCAGATAGAATGTGCAAAAGACTGGGTTATTGAAATAAAGGATATATCGTTGAAATAATTTGTGACAGAAGGGCAGACAGTGAGCTGCCCTGTCATAACTTTACTGAGGTGAGCATAAATAATACATATACGCTCTCATGACGCGTGACGGGAGGAAATTTTTTATTACATGCTTATGTTCTGGTCAGTAATTTACTGTATTGAGCATAAATATTAAAAGGGTTATAGGTGAAGAGGTTTTATTAAGGGACTGTAATAAAATAACTCTGGCAAATTATAATTATTGCACTCCCGTAACGCTTTACCTGTCACCCGTTACGGGGTGCAAATATGATATGGATATTTTTTACAACACCTGAATGCTCAGATCAATAAAAATAAACGGCAGCTCATAATAACTGAATGAACATATTAGATATTGAAAAAGATGAAAGAGGGAAAGTATTAATTTTTTCATTAATGCTTGGTATTCGTACCTTTGGTTATACCCTTGGATGGTCTGCCGTACAGACAATTCTATTAAAAAGACTCGGTATAGACAGTCTCCCCTATTCATTTATTTTCTTCGCCATTATAGGTATGATAGGTACCTTATTTTATCTTTTTTTTGCAGATGTAATTTCCAGACAGAAACTTCTAAAACTATTCTGCAGTGCCACAGGTATAATAATCATAATTTCAGGTCTCTTCATACCATCGGAAGGAAACAGTAAAGGACTCCTACTGTCCTGTTTTCTCATACTTGCAGGGAACGGCATAGGCTACTCAACAACAGGTATACAGATATGGACACTTATAAATGATACATTTACACCTGCCCAGGGAACAAGAATCTATCCGATCATTGCCACAGCTCCCCTCATTGGCAGTATTGCAGGAGGTACAGTAATTCCTGTTTTAGTTGACAGACTTGGTATGAAGAGTCTCATTATCATCTGGGGTATAACAGTAATAATAGTACTGCCGCTCCTGGAAATATTGCAGAAATATTACGGAGATGAAATAATATATAAAACTGCCTATATGGATAAAATATCCAGAAACTTTTTTATGAATTTAAAAGAAGGTCTTTTATTTTCACTTACTTCTCCCCTGGTGAAGGTTCTCGGATTAATATGCATATTATTCTGGACAGTAGCTTCTTTAAAAGAATTTCAATATGGAAAAATTATGACTATAACCTTTCCCACAGAGGCAGAATTAAGCAAATATTATGCATATTTTAATATATACCTTCATATAACGGTTCTCATATTTCAGCTTCTCTTTACAGGAAAAATCATAAAAACAACCGGAGTTTCCAGTGGTTTTTCAATTCTCCCCGTAACAATTTTATCAGGTCTTATACTGGTATTAATATCTTTTTCTTTTTACAGCGGACTCATTATGAGATTTACGTGGGATCTGGTAGCAATGACAGTTCAGGGCAGTATATTTCAACTATCATTCAATGGTATTGCAGCACCATATCGCGGACGTATAAGGGGATTTCTGGAAGGTTTTATAAATCCTTTAGGAGGTATTTTAGGAGGAGCCATCATTATTATTATTAATAAATGCCTCTGTAATATGCCAGACAGAGCGATTATTACACTTATAGCTATAGTGTTTTCTCTGGCCTGGATATTTGTTGCGTTAATAACAAAAAAATATTACAGAAAAGCTATTATAGAAAATCTTAATAGCAGTGACAGAAGAACCTGTATGGATTCAATCGAAATGCTCGTAGAACTGGAAAGATCGGTGGCAATGGAAAAAAGCAGGCAATTCCAGAAGGTAGAAGATGAAGAAGTAAAAAAAGTTCTTGAAAGAACTATGAAAATATTAACCTGTGACGGGAGAAAAGAATCGTTTATTAAATATTAATATTCAAATCAGTAAGAGCCTATCCGAAAAGTAATATTTATTCTACACCCTTCCGGTGGGTGAGGCTCTGGAGAAAAATATATACCGTATTAAGGACTGCAGGAAAAATAACTCCGGCAAATTGTTAGAATGGTTATCATCCTCGCGTCACGCGTTACGCGTTACGCGTCACGATACAAATCGTAATTAAGATGTAGTTATTTCCTGACAACTCCTTAGAGACTGTAAGAAAATAACCCTGGCAAATTATTAGAATGGTTATCATCCTCGCGTCACGCGTTACGCGTTACGCGTCACGATATAGACTGTAAATATGATGAGGTTATTTCTTAACAACCCCTTAGTAAATAGATTTTTTTTTAATTTAACTTTTAGGAGGAAAATATTTACGGATATTGAATTAACTTAACAAAGTATATAGAAAGCTTGTTGTGAATTAAAATAATTCCCACTATGTTAAATCTTTGATTAAATTATAGCAAAATTCTATATGGAATGTAAATTTAGGTCTGGATTATTATAATAAATGAGGGAACAGGGGATTTGTATGGCAGATACAGGTGAAAAACAGGATATTCTTAAGGCTCAGACTGTTTTAAAAGACAGATTTGTAATAGAATCTCTTATTGCTACAAGCCATGTAAGCAGAATGTATAAAGGTAAGGACCTGGAGCAAAACAAGGATGTTGCCATAAAAGAATTGCTTGTAGAAGGTTTTTTAAATCTGGCAGAGAGAAAACAGGCTGTAGAGCAATTTCAATTTGAAGCAGATTTATTATTAAAACTGACCCATGATAATCTGCCGAAATTTGAGGACTATTTTTCCTGCAACGATAGAAAATATTTAGTTATGGAATATATTTACGGAGAGAAATTGAGTGAATTGGTAAAAAAATCACAGGATTTTTTCAGTGAATATCAGGTCATTGCATGGGCTCTGGAAATATGTGATATTTTAAATTACCTCCATACAAGAAAGCCGAGTCCTATAATTTTCAGAGGTCTCTGTCCCGATAATGTTATACTGACTCCATCTAAGAGACTAAAGCTTATTGATTTTGGCATATCCAAGATATTTGATCCTCAGGCAAAAACCCTGGCTGTGGCTAAAACTGCAAAGATGTATTATTCTCCTATGGAACAATACACAACACAGACAGACGAAAGAACTGATATATATTCTCTAGGTGCAACACTTTATTTTTTAATCACAAAAACCCACCCTATAGATGCAATTGATAGAACAATTAATGATTTACCAATTTCTTTATGCAGGAAATTTAATCCGAAGATTTCCCCTGAATTTGAAAATATAATTCTTAAAGCTATGGAACTGAGTCCAAATAGAAGATATGATAATATTCCGGCCATGAGAAGTGCTATGGAAGCACTCAAAATTGAGCCTGAAGAGAAACCGGAAAAGACAGAATTACAAAAGGATAAACCGGGCCAGAGTATTACGGAAATTCCTGAAAAGGTCATAGAAAAGCAGAACGAACAGTCTGTTAATTATAGTTTTATTGAGAGAATATTGAATTTTTTAATTGATCTACTTGAGAGCTGGAAAAAAAGACTTAAGAGAAAAAATTAATTTAAGAGTATCTATACTTTTGCAGATTTTAAAAACTGTAAAAAAATAATCTATTCAATTTTCAGGTGTCAGGTATTGCTTCAGGAAGATTAAAACCTGGAACCTATTTAACTATAAAGCCAGTAAAAACAAGGAATTTATGAAAAAGTGTAAAGGTATAAAATCTAAATAATTTCTATATATACTGATATTGAGGAGGTGATATTTCCCCTTTTTAGAAAATCTGGTTTATTTTTCATGAAAGGAGAGAAGTAATATTGACTGATTTAGTAAAAGAAAGAAAAAAATTACAGGATATTATGATGTTCCTTGGTGCTCTTGGACAGGGGGCGGAAAAGATACTTCAGAGAAGTGCCAGTGTAGTAGGTTTTCAGTCCGGTAAAACTATAGGTATGGATGCAGTGAAACATTTTTCCGAAACGACTGATGATCTTGAAAAATCTATTGATTTACTTCAAAAGGCTTTATATGATATAGGTCTTGACTGGCGATTTGGCATGTGGAAAGAAGATGATACAACTTCTTATTTTAACGACGAAGGTGATAAATGGGTCGGATATATGTGGTTTCAGGATTGTATTGTAAGAAATACCCTTTATACTTATGCCGATAAGCAGGAAGGCGCACTCTGCCAGATGTCCCACGGATTTTTTGCAGGAGCTCTGGAAAAGATACTCGGTGGAAGAAAAGTCGATCTTGAGATCCTTCATGCCGGTGAAAATGGCTGCTACAAGAAGCTTACCGTTCATAAAGAGAAAGGAGGAAGCTAATGAAAGTTACAGTAGCTACGGAGCAGGTTTCTACCTGTGCAGGCTGTCATATATCTTTCGTAGATTTACATGAGAAATTACTTGATGTAATAAAGGATATTGAAATAGTTTATTGTCCCATACTTGCTGATTTTAAAGAACATCCTCAGGCTGATATAGGATTGATAGAAGGTTGTATAAGAACAGAACATGACCGTCATGTTGTAAAAGATATGAGGGAAAAATGTAAGACTATTGTAGCGTGGGGAACATGTGCATGCTGGGGAGGTATATGTGGAGCCAATACAGTTTTTAAACCACAGGAAATATTTGACACGGTTTATTTAAATAATCCCAGCACAGTTACTAAAATCGTCCCCGATTCTCCGATGATCCCGAAGTTCGAAAATGAAGCTCTTCCGATAGATGAGGTTATAACAGTCGATTATTATCTTCCCGGATGCCCTCCTCATCCTTATTTTATTTTTGAAGGTCTGAGTGCTCTGATACAGGGTAAATTACCTGATACCAATCTGCATTCTGTCTGTGGAAAATGCAACAGAAGGATGGATAAAACCGATATAACTGAATTAAAGAGGAATATTGAAGGTATACCTGACCCTGATGTATGTTTACTTTCACAGGGATATATATGCCTGGGTTCCGTGTCTCTTGACAGATGCCTTGCACCATGTCCCAATCAGGGAATGGTCTGTATAGGCTGTACCGGCCCTACTCCGAGAATAATAATGAATCCTTACAGGGATATAAGGACAGAAGTTGCTGAAAGAATGGCAAAGCTTACAAAGATAAAAGAATCAACTATAATTAAAGAGATAGAAAATTTTGCCCGTACCTATTATTCATATTATATGGGTGCACCTGTATTAAGAAATAAGCCTACTTTTCTTATTAAAAAATGGATGAGAGAAGCAGAGAAGGAGGTTGCCGGAGTATGACAGAGATTATAAAAGTACCTGTTGTTACAAGAATAGAAGGACATGCTACCATAAGTGTGGAACTGGATGATAACGGCAAGGTTAAAGATGCCGTCATGCATGTCATAGAATTACGTGGTTTTGAGAAAAACCTTATAGGAATGGAAATGAGTAAGATGCCTCAGATGACTGCAAGAATCTGCGGAGTATGTCCTACTTCTCATCTGGTTGCATCAGGTAAGGCACTTGATATGGCCTATGGCCTGACTCCTCCTCCTGCGGCAGTAATGCTCAGAGAACTGATGAATCTCTCACAGAATATTTTCTCTCATGCCCTTCATTTCTTTGCTCTTGGTGGTCCTGATTTGATTCTTGGAATAGACAGTCCTCCTGAGGACAGAAATCTTTTTGGTATTATTAAAGCCGCTCCTGAAGAGGCTAAAAAAGCCCTTCGTTTGAGAACTCTGGGCTCGAAAATGAATGAAATCCTTACCGGCAGATTTACCCATGGTATTGCAGTTGTACCGGGAGGAGTATGTTTTGTTCTTGACGAAGAAAAGAGAAAAAAACTTGTTGAATATGCAAAAGAAGCTCTTGAACTTGCAAAATGGGCTATGGAATTCGGTAAAACCGTAATGCAGGGGAAAGATCCGAAGGAGTTAATGACCATATTTGATCTTGAATGTTATAATGTGGGAACTGTTAATAATGGTAAACATGATATTACCTATGGAGATATAAGGGTAATGGATCCGAAGGGTAATATTGTTACTGATTTTTCTGTGAAAGACTGGAAAAAACATTTAAAGGAAAAAGCTGTCCATGACAGTTATATTAAAGGCTGTCTGTTCGAGCATAGCGGAGAATTGAAACTTACGAGAGGTAATTCTCTTTCCAGGATAAATATATGTGATTCTATGGCCACACCTCTTGCTCAGAAAGAACTTGAAATATTCAGGCAGAATTACGGCAAACCGTCTCATAAATCTATTCTCCATCATTATGCACGCCTTATAGAAATACTTGCAGGCTGCGAAAGAGCTATAGAAATACTGGAAAATCCTGAGATAACCAGTAAAAATGTTCGCGATCCTATAAAAGGTTTACCATCATATGGTGTTGCTCAGGTTGAAGCTCCAAGAGGTACTCTTATTCATGAATATGAAGGCGACAGTCAGGGAAGAGTCAAATATGCCAATTTCATGGTAGCAACACAGCTGAATTATTTTGCTATTAATAGCACTATAAAACAGGCAGCCATACATTACATAGAAAAGAGTGACAAAAGAGTTTTAAATGCTCTGGAAGTAGCTATCAGGTTGTACGATCCATGTCTTTCCTGTTCAACTCATGCACTTCCCGGACAGATGCCCCTTTCAGTTAATATTTATCAGGGTGGAAAACTTGTAAGAAAGGTGGAGAGATGATATGCTAAAAGGTTTTGAACAGAATATAAAGATTTCTCTTGATGATAAGGCCTGTCGTGCCTGTCAGCTCTGTATTGATGTCTGCCCTGTGGAAGTTTTCTCTTTTGATGATGCAAAAAAAATTGCTACTGTGAAAAAAGAGTCTAACTGTATCGGTTGTCTTTCATGTTATTATATATGTCCTTCTGCCTGTATTGAAGTAAAAGGTGTTTCTTACAGCAAGAATTTTTACTGTGACAGTCATGGTATGGACATAACCAGTAAGTTTATTTAGGAATGAGACATATTATAATTGTGACTGTAAGTAAGGAAAATATTATTACTGAGTTAAGCATAAATAATACATATATATATTCTCTTGCTGCGTAATGCGTGACGGGAGGGAAATGTTTATTACAGGCTTATGCTCAGGTCAGTAAATTCAATTCAGGTATTGAGTCAGGCCTGTATATAAAAGACTCCGGGTATGAGAATATAACCTGATTTAGAATTAGGAGGTGACAGGAGGTTTTGCCCGTCAAAAGGTAAACCGCAGAATATGAGTACTCTTGTGAGAAATATTGATGAAGTACAGGTTGATGAAAGTGATTATGAAAAAGCTTCCAGGGATCTTGGAGTGCGCTTATTATCAATATCTAAAACATTACGCAAGGTGGCAGGTGGTTCTCTCGGAGCAGTAGGAACTACTGCAGGACGAATCGCTGCCAGTCATTTACCCCGTATGTTTGAATACGAAAAGATTGGCTTTGAAGATATATTGAAGGATCTTCAGGGAAAGTGGAAAGATAGTTTTAAGTTTGATTATGTTATGGCAGATAATTCTGCTACTCTTACTTTTGACCACTGTCCTGTTTATTCTATTCTTACCCATCAGGGGGAAAAAGTGGGAGGCGATCTCTGCAGCCTTTTTCATGCCTATATTCAGGGAATCCTTGTAGAGGTTGTTCAGGATAAGTTTCAATTGAAGGTTGAAACAATGGGAGAAAAATGCGTTTTAAAGGTTCGACCTCTCCCGAAATTTGATGATTAGTCATATTATATAGAATATTTTTTATGAAAGGATGTGTTCATTGGTGAAAAGTCCAAAGGAAATACTCAAGGGTATTCTTGAGACCGATGGAGTTAAAGCTGTAATGATCTCCGGAAGAGATGGTCTGATAATTTCGTCTGTAGGTACTATTGATGCCGACACAGAAACTTTAGGCGCCATAGCATCCAGTGGACTGGGATCTTCAGAAGCTCTTGGTTCAGAAGCAGGTATAGGAGAACTGGAACAGTTTATATCTCAGTATAAGAGTGGAATCGCCATAATCCAACTTGTTACGTCTGAAGCAGTTTTGTTACTTCTTGCAACAAAAGATGCAAATTTAGGTATGTTGAGACTGGCTATTAATAAAGCAAAAAAACCCCTTATGGATATTTTGAGTTATTAGAAAATTACTGAGAGGTGAGTAGTTATAAGCCTGTAGTTAAAGTATATTGTAATACTGCTTGCCTCTCATCTGTTTAGGAGGGGAATTTATATGCCTGCAGTATGTCCTAAATGCAATGCCTATAACAGTGACAGTGCAAAGTTCTGCGCTGAATGTGGCTGTATTATTGAAAAAAATGAAAGACATTATTCTAATATTGTAGAAGAAGGTACGCTGCTTGTTAACAGGTATAAAATTATCAGGCTTGTTAAATCAGGTGGTATGGGAGCAGTTTACTGTGCAGAAGACAGAAATCTCGGAAAGGCCTGTGCTATTAAAGAACTGCTGAGCTTTCCTCACAGCACCGAGAAAGAAAGACTCTATGCTATTGATAAATTTCAGAGTGAAGCCAAGACTCTTGCCAATCTTCATCATATAAGTTTGCCAAGAGTATATGATTATTTTACTATTGGTGATAGATATTACCTTACTATGGATTTTATTGAAGGTAAGGATCTTCTTGCAGTACTTAAAGAAAGAGGCAATCCCGGACTTCCTGAAAAAGAGGTAATTAAATGGGCTATAGAAATATGTGATGTCCTCTCTTACCTTCATAGCAGAAGTCCTGTTATCTTATACCGTGATCTGAAACCTTCCAATATTATGCTCAGAAAGAGCGATGAAAAAGTAATATTAATAGATTTTGGTATAGCAAAGGCCATACAGGATGATACAAACCCGAAGACTGCTATCGGAACTATGGGTTATATTTCTCCTGAACAGTTCAGAGGCATGGCAGAACCTGCAAGTGATATTTACTCCCTCGGGTCTACTATGTCCCACCTTCTTACAGGTGTTATGCCCATACCTTTCACCTATGAACCTGTAAAAAAGAGAATACCTGAACTTTCTGATGATATAGAGCTTATAATAAAGAAAACCCTTGATATAAAACCTGAAAATAGATTTTCTTCTGCAGAAGAAATGAAAAAAAGCCTTCTCTCCATAATAGAAGAAAAAATTCCGTCCATTTCTTCCCAGTCTTTAAGTGAGATTGATCTTGCCATTATTCAGCTCAATGCTACCAGCCCGAAAGCCAGGCTGGAAGCCATTACAAAATTAAGTAATGTTAATGATGAAAGAATAGTTTCGCCCCTCACCGATATATTAAATGATAATAATTCCACTATTCGTAAGGAAGCTATTACTATTCTCGGAAAGATTCAGCATTCTTCCTCTGTTGATCATTTGATAAAAATGTTAAATGATAAAGATTTAAATGTGAGGATCGCATCAATCACTGCTTTAGGAACCCCGAAATACAGCAAAGCTTTTCCCTATCTTGTAGCAGCCCTTAAAGATGAAGATTATAGAATTAGAAAACATGCTTCCCTGGCACTTGGAGAGATTGGAGATGAAAGAGCAATTGAACCTCTCAGACAGGCCCGTCAGAAAGAAGGACTTCTGAGTTTCGGCATGAGGATGACAATTGATAAGGCCATACAGAAGGTGGAATCAGTGAAAAGTGCTGTTACCAGGGAGGAAAAATACAGCACCAATGAACTTTTACCAGAAGTAACAGTGAGATTTCATGAAGCTAAAAACCATAATGACAGGGGCCAGGAATATTTTAAAGAACATAAATATAAAAAATCAATCGATGAATTTAATAAAGCCCTGGAGATAAATCCTACCTATGTAGAAGCTCATTTTAATATAGCAAGAGTTATTTTGACTCAAATTGAAATAAATCCTGAATTTAAAAATGATGATAGAATAAATGAAGCTCTTTTACATTTTAATAAATGCATTGAACTTGCTTCTGACAGTACTATTTCAGCAGAAGCAAAGAAGTATATAGACAATCTTACTGAAGAGTGGAACAAGCTGGAAAGTATGAGAAAAGACGCATCCGGAGTCATTACAGAACCTTCTGAAGAAAGAGAAAAAACAGGGATAGAAGGGAAAATAGAAACAGAAGAAGAGTTAGAAGAGGAAACAGAAGAAGAGTTAGAAGAGGAAACAGAAGAAGAATTAGAAGAAGAAACTGAAGAAGAATTAGAAGAGGAAACTGAAGAAGTAAAAATAGCTGAAACTATCACTTTGAAATCACCTCAGGAAAGAGTGAATTATTATAAAGATATGCTGAAAGGTTCTTCTGAAGATCCTGTAATTTATAATGAACTGGGTCTTGCCTATAATGATTATGGAAATGTCTTTCTGGCGGAAAACAATTACAGGAAATCTCTGGAACTTGCCCCTAATTATGCAGAGGCTCATTTTAATCTGGCTATTTTATATAAAGAACTTGGATTTTCATTGAAAGATGATAAAAAGATTAATGATTCCCTTGTTCATTTTGAACATGCTTTGAAATTATCCAATGATGACAATATGATATCTAAATCCAGAAAAAATATAGATGAGATAAAAGATGATTTAAGTAAAATTGAAGTGAAATCAGATGAGTCTGAGAGAGAAGAAGTTATTTCTGAAAATGTAGAATATGACCAGCCTTCAGAAGAATCACCTGAAATAGAAGTAAAAATAAATCCTCCATGTCCCGGTTCACCGCAGGAAAGAATAATCTATTATCAGGAAATGTTAAAATCTTCACCTGATGATCCTATACTTTATAATCAGCTTGGTCTTGCTTATAATGATTATGGTAATGTCTTTCTGGCAGAAACCAATTACAGAAAAGCCATTGAATTTGGCTCTGATAATGGTGAAATTCATTTTAATATAGCTCTTTTATATAAAGAACTTGGATTTTCATTAAAGGACGATAATAAACTTAATGCTTCCCTTACTCATTTTGAAGCTACGTTAAAATTAACTCACGATGAGGATATGAAGGTTAAAGCAAGAAAAAATATAGAGGAAATAAAAAGCAGACCCGATAAAATTGAGATTCCTGAAAAAAGGGAAGAAATTATTGCTTCAGTGGAAATAATAGAAGATAAACATAAGACGAAGGAAATAATTCCTGAAGTACATAAAGAACCTGAAAAGAAGGATAAAATACCTGAAGAATACTATAAGGAATTAATAGAAAAAAATCCAGAAGATCCTGTGAATTACAATAAACTCGGTCTTGTTTATTATGAAAAAAAGGATCTCCCTGAGGCTCAGAAATATTACGAAAAAGCTCTGAAATGTGATAAAAATTACAGTGAAGCCAACTTTAATTTAGGACTATTATACAGAGATAAGAAGAATATCCTGAAAGCTCTTCGTCATTTGAAATTATGTGTTAAAATGGCCGGTGATGAGACTCTGAAAAAGAAAGCCAGAGATTATATAAAAGAAATTGAAGAATTTGAGGAAAAGCATGAGAAAATGAGAGAAGAAACTGTATCTCCTGCAGAACCGGCAGAAAAATCTGATGCAAGAAAAACAAAGGAAATAAAACCGTTAAAAATCAGCCGTGAAACAAGGGAACTGACATTAAAAGAAGCTGAAGTGGTTCTGAAAGAAAATAAGCAGATCCTTGATTTGCTTAAAGTTTTATCAGAAAAACCTGATGAACTCCAGAGTAATATTGCAATCGCCCGGTTATATAAAGAAGAAGGAAACCTGATTAAATCATTGGATTATTATAAGAAAATTTCTTCCATTGAACCGAATAACGCACAGATTTATCTTGACATGGCTTTGATTTATATGGAGCAAAAACAATACAGTGAGGCTATGGATAATCTTAAAATATGTGCCAGAAAGGCAAATAATTCAGAATTACTTTCAGAAGCAAAGAATTATATCAGTCACATTGAGGAACTATCTTCTGAATCAGTGGAAACAGGTGATAAGGTAGAATTGGAAGATAGAGATAAGGAAATAAGAAAATACGAAGATATGCTTCGCGATAATCCGGATAAAGCTGAAATACATATTAAACTCGGTACATTGTATAAGGACGCCTCTGATTTTGATAAAGCTATTTTTCATTATAAAGAATATCTGAACGTAAATAAAAAAGATGACAGAACACATTTCGAACTTGCTGTGATTTACAGGGATAAAGGTAATATCTTTAATGCTCTTAAATATTTAAGACTCTGTGTAAATCTGAGTGAAGATGATAATTTAAAAAGAAAAGCAGAGGAATATATTTCCATGATAGAAGGTGCATCACCACAGGAAAAAAAGAAAACAGATAAAGTCTACAGGGAAGAAAAGAAAAAGACAGAGAGGAAAGGAGGGAAAGAGGAAGAATTTATAAAAGAATTAAAAAAAGGATTAAAGGAAAAGCCTGATGATACAAATCTTCTTGGTAAATTAGGCCAGGCTTATTATAAAACCGGACAAATGGAGTTATCCCTTGAGAGTTATTTGAAAATGCTGAATATAGATCCTTCTGATAGTAAAATACATTTTAATATCGGATTGGCTTATAAGGAACAGGGAAAAATAGTTAAATCATTAATACATTTTAAAAAATATATAATGTTAGCTCCGGCAGGTGAATATATAGAAGAAGCTAAAAATTATATAAAAGAGCTTGAATAAGATTTTATAGAGAGGAGGAGAGCGATTTCGCTCCTCCTTGCAAGATATTACTATAATATATTGCAAGGTGAAATTTTTAAATGAATTTCTACGATGTGTATAAGTTTTTTGTTTTTATATTAATTCTTATGACTGTAAATCCTGTTCTGGCTCAGTCCGGCAACAGTAGTGACAGTTCTTCTGGTTATATAGTTTTAATTGCTCTGCTTGCACTTATTGTAATAATAATAAAGGTTATGTCTGCTCAAATTAACATAGATCAAAAAGAAAAAGATAGGCTGAATGTTGAAGAAGAGAAAAAACTTGCAGAAGAAGAAAAGAAAGAAAAAGAAATTGAAAGCAGACAGAGATTGGAGATTGAAGGGGAGAGAAAGGTAATTGAAAATGACAGGAAGAAGTTTGAAGAAGAGCGGAACACGCTTGAAGAAGTAAAAAAGAAGCTCTTAGAAGAAGGTAAAAAATTAGCAGAAGAACGAAAAAAACTGGAAGAAAAAAAGATATCCGGCGGAGAGTTAGAAAGAGGGGAAAAACAGACGGTATCTTATCAGGTTTACCAGGAAGTACTGGAAAAAAATAATAAACTCCACGAGGAATGCAAGAAATTACAGGCAGAAAAGGTATCAGATCAGGATTACTATGAAATATTAGAGAAAAATGAGAGACTTCAGGAGGAATATAAAAAATTACAGGAAGAAAAGAACAGATTACAGGAACAATATAAAAAACTTCAGGAAGAGAAGAAGAAACTGGAAAAAGAGAAAGAACTGGAACGAGAACGAAGAAAACTTCAGGAGGAACAGAAGAAAAAAGAGGAAGAATACAGAAGACTTCAGGAAGAGCATAAGAAGAAAGAGGAAGAACGAAGAAAGCTTCAGGAGGAACAGCAGAAAAGAGAGGAAGAACGAAGAAAACTCGATGAAGAGATAAGAAGGATAGAAGAGAGAAAAAGATTAGAGGAAGAGCAGAAAAAGAGAGAGGAACAGAGAAGAAAACTCGATGAAGAACAGAAGAAAAGAGAAGAAGAAAGAAGAATAATCGATGAAGAAATAAAAAAACTGGAAGATAGAAAAAGGATAGAGGAAGAAGAGAAAAGAGAAGAAGGCAGGATAGAACTGGATCAGGAGCATAAGAAAAGGGAAGAAGAGCGGAAAAAACTGGATGAAGAAATAAAGAAGATTGAAGAAAGAAAACGTTCGGAAGAAGAGAAGAGAGAAGAAGAAAGAAAGACATTAGAAGAAGAGCAGAAACAGAGGGAAGAAGAACGAAAAAAACTGGATGAAGAGATAAAGAAGATTGAAGAAAGAAAGAGACTGGAAGAAGAAGCAGGAAAGCTGGAAGAGGATGAAGAGAGACAGAGGGAAGAAGAACGAAAAAAACTGGATGAAGAGATAAAGAAGATTGAAGAA
>CAYSLJ010000106.1:18677-23390 GCA_964431735.1 uncultured Synergistia bacterium
AGAAAGAGACTGGAAGAAGAAGCAGGAAAGCTGGAAGAGGATGAAGAGAGACGGAGGGAAGAAGAACGAAGAAAACTGGATGAAGAGATAAAGAAGATTGAAGAAAAGAAGAAACTCCAGGAAGAAGAGAAAAAAACTGCTCCCATAATAGAAGAAGAAGTTATAGTAACAGAAGAAGATAGAAGATTAGTTGAAGAAAAAACCAGAAAACGTCTTGAAGAGAGAAAGTTACTTGATGAAGAAAATAAGAAAAAACTGAATGAAGCTAAAAAGAAGCTGGAAACAGAGAAAGACAGGATAAAAATTGAGATAGTAAAGAAACCTGCTCTGTTTGTTTATCCTGTTGATCAGTCTGATATGATACTCATACCGGCAGGAGAGTTTACTATGGGCAGTTCTGAGAAAGAAATATATTATGCTTTACAGGAAGCCAGAGAATATTACAAAGGGGCAAAATTAAGCTGGTTTGAAGTTGAAATGCCTGAACATAAAGTATATTTAGACGATTATTATATCGATAAAAAACCTGTCACATATGAGCAATATATAAAATTTATTAAAGATACTGACTATAAACCTCAGGGAGATTTTTATAAATATTACAGTTCTGGTAAAGACAATAATCCTGTAGTTAATATAACATGGGAAGATGCCAGAGCTTATGCGGATTGGTCAGGAAAAAGACTCCCTACGGAAGCAGAATGGGAAAAGGCTGCAAGAGGAATAGATGGCAGATGCTGGCCATGGGGTAATGAATGGGATATAAATAAATGTAACAGTCGTTTCAGTAATATTAATACTACCACTCCTGTAGATAAATATCCTGACGGGGCAAGTTTTTACGGAGTAATGGATATGTCCGGTAATGTCTGGGAATGGTGTAATGACTGGTATGGAAGTTATATGGATTCTCCATCTAAAAATCCTGCCGGTCCTGATGTTGGAATTGAAAAAATTCTCAGGGGAGGATCATGGACAAATTATCCTAATTATCTGAGAGTTACTAACAGATATCGCCTTATCCCTGATAATAGCGACCATTCTAAAGGATTTAGATGTGTTATTTCTGTGTAATGAGTGGCAGTTCTGCCATTAATAGCTATTGACCGGTTCGGTCACAATGAAGAATGAGAATCTGTCCCTCCCGTTACGCTTTACGATTCTCATATAAAGTAAAATATAATCAGGGTGATATAAATGATATGTCCGGAATGTTATAAAGAAAACCCGGCTAATTCTCAATTTTGTAAGAATTGCGGCTGTTTTCTGAAGATTTCAGAGAAAAAAGATGAGAAAAAAGTTCTTAAAGGTAGATATAAAGTAATTTCACTCCTGGGTGAAGGTGGCATGGGGTCTATTTCTCTTGCCTATGACCTGAGCTTGAATAAATTGTGTGCCATAAAAGGAATCTGTAAGAAGGGACTTTCTGATTTATCAGAGAAAGAACGGGACGCCATATTAAAACCTTTTAAAAAAGAAGCTGAAATGCTTGCCAGTTTACGTCATCCCGGTCTTCCATGTGTGACAGATTATTTTACTGAAAAAGATGTATGTTATCTTGTAATGGACTATATAGAAGGTAAAGATCTTGAAGTTATTTTAGAAGAATCAGAAGAGAAAGTTATACCGGAAAAACAGGTTCTGGAATGGGCCATACAGATGTGCCGTGTTCTTGAATATTTACATGGTCAGGAACCTCCTATTATTCATGGAGATATTAAATCTGCAAATATAATAGTAAGAGATGTAGACGGACGTATAATGCTTGTAGACTTTGGTGCAGCTTCTTTTATATCATCGGGAATTCTGGATGAAGTTGTTATAACCGATGGTTATGCGCCACCGGAACAATATGAAGCATCACCTGAAGTAAGAAGTGATATTTATGCTCTCGGAGCTACCATGTATGAACTTCTGACAGGTGAACTGCCTGATGAAACCTTTAATTTTGAACCTCTCAGCGAGATTATACCTGATATATCTCCCGAAATGGAAGATATTGTTATGAAATGTCTTGAGTATGAAGTAGAAGATAGATTCTCTGATGCCAGGGAGCTAAAACAACATATTCTGGAAGGGTACAAGAAAAACTTCGAAGAGTCAGATGAAATTAAATACAGCACTACAAGGCTTATAATTGATGATAAGGAATTGTCCGAACAGAATGCAGTTCTGGGAGAAAAGCCTATAAAAGTTATGCTTATAGATGATGAAATCGATATGTGTAATGCTTTTAATGATATGGTAAAATTCTTTAAAGGCATAGAGTTTATCGGATATGCGAGAGATGGTAAAGAAGGTGTGGAAAAAGTTGTTTCTCTTCAGGAAAAGCCTGATGTTATTTTAATGGATCTGAAAATGCCCAATATGGATGGTATAGAAACTACAAAAAGAATTTTAAGCCTTTCACCTCTTACCAGGATTATTATAGTAACTGCCTATCTTGAAGAAGAGGATTTTTTTGATTGTTTTGAGGCAGGTGCATCAGGATATATATTGAAAAATGATACTTACTGGGGAGAACTGGAAAAATCCATTAAAAAAGCTTTTGCAGGGGGAATACCTATTTCTCCTGATGCAAGCCATTTACTGCTCAAGGCATGGTCCTCCAGAAAAAAGACTTCTGTTATAGAATTACCGGAAGAAACGGAGACTGTCAGGGAAGAAATAAAAGAT
Organism: uncultured Synergistia bacterium; assembly: GCA_964431735.1. Lineage (GTDB taxonomy): Bacteria > Vulcanimicrobiota > SpSt-956 > SpSt-956 > JAKJGF01 > CALARM01. Next base: position 21,354 of record CAYSLJ010000106.1, read on the forward strand.
ATTGAAGAAGGCAAAACCTGCTCTAAATGCGGAAATTTAAATAATACAAAGGCGAATTTCTGTGAAAAATGCGGCAGTCCACTCGGAAAATTACAGGCAGAAGCTGTAATAGAAGAACAACCGTTTAGAGAAGTATTATATGAAGATAAGATAGAGCAGGATGTATACAGTACAAAAACCTTTACTGAATTTGATATGTTTCTTATACAGCTAAAATCTCCCGCTCAGAAAATCAGGCTGGAAGCACTTAATAGCGTTTCAAACAGTAAAGATACAAGAGTTCTGTCCACACTTATCGATATGCTTGACGATTCAGATCCGGTCATAAGAAAAGAATCTGTTGTTTTACTCGGAAATCATAAGGATTATCGGGCTTTTTTACCTCTGATAAAGAAATTGAAAGACAGTGAACTTTCTGTGAAACTTACCGTCCTGGAGATTCTGGCCAGAGTTAAATATAAAGAATCTTTATCTTATCTTCTGAAAATGTTGAAAGATGAAAATCCTCAGATCAGAAAATATGCCATTATAGCACTCGGAGAGTCAGGTAATGACAGAGCAATTGAATATCTCAAGGATGCAAGGAAAAAAGAAGGTACATTCAGTATCAGTATGAAGATGATAATAGATAAAGCCATTCAGAAAATAGAAACATGGAATTATCAGAAATCTTTATATCCGGATAAAGCAGATGAAGTAATTTATGTTGCACTGTGTTACAATGATTCAGGAGAGACGTATGTCAGACAGAGTAATTATGAAGCTGCTATGGAGAATTTCTTACAGGCACTAGAAGTAGAACCGACCTGTGCTGAAGCCCATATGAATATAGCCAGGCTTATTATACATGAATTTGATACTAAAAAAGAGGCAAAAAATGAATATAAAATTAATGAGGCTTTATTACATTTAAATGAATGTATAGCCTTTGCATCCGGTGTAGCTCTTGCAGAAGAAGCCAGAAAATATATAGAAATTCTTATTGAAAGATGGAAAACCCTGAATGTTCAGGACGAAGTTTCCCAAGACTATCCTGAGAGGGAAGAAGAAAGGTTACCACAAAAAGAATCCGGATCTGTCAAAGAGGAAACGATACCGGAAAAAGAACATACAGGGGGGAAGAAAGAAACTATAGAGTTAAAAGAAGAAATACCGGTGAAAGAAGAAATACCGGTGAAAGAAGAAAAAGTTGAAGAAAAATTTGCTGCCCTTTCCCCTTCAGAGCCACCGGAAATAGAGCCTGTTGAACAGATAGAAAAGAAATCTTTTAAGGAAAAGGTGGTTTATTATGAGGAGTTACTTGAACATTCTCCTGATGATGATGTTCTTCATAATAAGCTCGGTATGGTTTATTATAAAGAAGGCGATTTAGAAAAAGCTGCCTCTTTATATAGAAAAGCTCTTGAATTGAATCAGGAATCGTCAGAGGCTCATTTTAATCTTGGCTTAATCTACAGAGATAAAAAATATATCTTAAAAGCCCTGCGGCATTTCAGATTATGTAAAAAAGTAGATAAAGAAAGTTCATTAATAGAAGAAGCCGAACATTACATAAAAGAGCTTGAAGGTTATGATGGCGATAATGATTCCAAGTATAAAACAAGAATATTTAAAGAATCTGATGCAATGAAAGAAGAAGATGTATCAGATAAGAAGATTAAAGATAAGAAGATTGAAGAGAACAGGAAACTTATAGAAGAAACCAGAACTGCACTGGAAAAAAATCCTGAAGATACTGTATTACTTGACAGGCTTGGAGAGCTATATTATAAATCAGGTGACCTGGAAGCATCTCTTAATGCTTATCTGGAGATTTTAAAGTTAAATCCTTCAGACGGAGACACCCATTTTCTGATTGGATTAATCTGTAAAGAACAGCAGAAAATATTTAAAGCTCTGGTTCATTTCAAAAAATATATGAAATTAGATCGTGATGGTAAATATAAAGAGGAAGCAGAAAAATATATAAAAGAACTTGAATAGTGAATAGTGAATGGTGAATGGTGAATGGTGAATGGTGAATAGTGAATGGTGAAT
>CAYSLJ010000106.1:23490-25179 GCA_964431735.1 uncultured Synergistia bacterium
GTGAATAGTGAATGGTGAATGGTGAATGGTGAATGGTGAATAGTGAATGGTGAATGGTGAATGGTGAATAGTGAATGGTGAATGGTGAATAGTGAGTCGCAGGGGTAACACACTGCAGGTGCCCGGTACCGGTGAACATACTCATACGCATCACACATCACATAGGGAGTTAATAATGAGCATACGTGTTATAGGATGTGGCAATATAATAGCCGGAGATGATGGAATTGCCCTGCTGGTTCTGGAGGAATTAAAAAAACTTTCTCTCTGTGACGTAGAGCTTGTAGAAGGAAGAATTTCAGGTCTCGATCTTCTGGATTATTTTATGGATACAGATAAAGTAATAGTAATAGACGCAGTTGCAACGGGAAACAGGAAAGGAGTCCTTTACAGGCTGGAAGGTAAAGATATTGAAGCTATGAGCAGAGGTAATATTATTTCCCTTCATCAACTTGGTATTGCAGAAGTTTTGAAAATAGGGTTAATGCTTTATCCTGATAGAATAGCAGAGAATATCATATTAATTGGTATAGAGATAGGTCATGTGGAGAATAATTTTTCTATGGAAGTATCTTCTTCCGTAAAAGAAACAGTTCCTCTGGCTGTAGAGAAGGTTTTAGAGGAAATAAATTATCATGCATGAGTTATCTCTTACACAGGATATGCTTTCTATTGCTCTTAAAGAGGCGGAAAAATACAGTGCAAAAAAGATTATTTCTTTGAAATTGAAACTCGGCTCAATGAGTATGGTAGATAGTGAATGTTTTAAATTTTATTTTGATGAATTAAGTAAAAATACAATAGCAGGCGGAGCATCTCTGGATTTTATAAAATCTGATCTGGAAATTGAATGTACATCATGTAACAGTAAATCAAAATTAAAGGAGCCTGTTATGACCTGTCCGGTTTGTAACAGTATAGATGTAATATTACTATCGGGCCAGGAAATATTATTAGAAGATATGGAGATAGAATTATGAACATACCTGTAATGACAGATATTATGAATGCCAATAATCTGATAGCAGAACAGAACAGAAAATATTTTGACGGAAAATCGATATATGTTGTTAATTTACTGGCCTCTCCCGGAGCAGGGAAAACTACTTTTTTAGAAGAAACTATCAGAAGAATTAATGATAATATACCGATTGCCGTCATAGAAGGTGATCTTGCTTCCGACGTAGATGCTCTGAGGATAGAAAAACTTGGTGTTCAGGTTGTTCAGATAAATACAGGCAAAGGCTGTCATCTGAATGCTGCTATGATACAAAAGTCCTTTGAAAATTTGGATCTTGAAACAATTCAGGTCATATTTATAGAAAATGTCGGTAATCTTGTATGTCCGGCAGGATATAAACTGGGAGAGAACGTCACTGTACTTGTGACCAGTACAACGGAAGGAGACGATAAAATTTTGAAATATCCTCCTGTATTTCAATTGGCAAATTTATTGATTCTAAATAAAATCGATCTCCTGTCTTATGTAGATTACGATCTTGAAAAATTAAAAAAAGAATTTATCAAAATTAATCCTAAAGCCAGATTACTTCCACTTTCCAGTAAAACAGGTGAAGGATTTAATGACTGGATAGAGTGGCTGAAAAATGAAATATGTATATTCAGACATAAAACTTAGGGGTTGTCAAGAAATAACCCAATCATATTTACGTCTATATCGTGACGCGT
>CAYSLJ010000107.1:0-25138 GCA_964431735.1 uncultured Synergistia bacterium
TAACTATAATTTTCAGTAAAGGTGAATTTACCTGTCGTAAAAAAACGCAATCGATATATAATGGGAAAATTGAAAAAATAAACTGAGTCAGGGATTTAATATTTATGTTCAAGTTTTAGCTGATAGCTGACAGTTAACTGATTAAGGCTTAGAAAAATCTTATTTAACTTTCCTCAATCTCTCCGGCTTCCATCTGTCAAAACCTTTATATCTCTTATATTTTTCCTCATTTAATGTTTCCCCTGTTATCTGTATGGCATTTACAGGACAGAGATTATAACACCTGAGACACATACAGCAGTTCCTCCCGAATTCAGGATATTGTTTCTCGAAAGTAATATTTGCCATAGGGCATGTTTCAGCACAGAAACCGCACCGGGTACATCTGGCATGGGCAAAAAGGTTTGCCGCCATAAAACTCTCAAGATATTTCACTCCCATCCTCTGACTTACTCCTATGGCATAACCTCCGAGGTTTTTGCCTTCAAAAAGCACTTTTCCCGTAAGCAATTCTTCTACTATTTCATCTACTGCTCTGCCTGCCATTTCATAATAAGAGTTCAATTCGTCGCCGTTTTTTATGTCAAAGAAATCAAATTTCGGTACCTTCAGGTTATTCGGCATCAATACATATGTCGCGAGAACGGACTTATAACCTTTTTCTCTGAGCATTTCTCCCGGCAGATTTACGGCATCTCCTCCTACCATTAATATAGTGGAAACGGTGGCAAGTTTCCTCTTTCCTCCTTCAGGGAGAAGAGGTATGAGTTCTTTTACAGGAAGAGGGATGTCTGACGCATAACATGGGAATGCCAGTATAAGTGTAGACCCTTCAGGGATAAATTCGGAAAGCTTCTGTTTCAACATATGTTCATCAGGTTTTTTATTAAAATCCCTTCCGCATTCCATATGGAGTTTACCTGCTTCAATTACCTCACAGGCATGATTATTTTTCAACAATCCTTCTTTTATTTTATTTACCACCCAGTGAGTATTGCCTGTTCCTGAAAAATATAATATCCTGAAATCTCTTTTTATATCTTCGTCAGGTATGTCAAGTATCATCGACACATCGAAATATTCAGGCTTATAAGGTTCTTCAAGGGCACCATCGAAAAATTTCATAATCAGTCTGGACAGAGGATTCTCCATTATCTTTCTGGCATATTCTCTGTTTTCCCAGAGGCTGATATCGATAAAACTTCCGTCCTCCTTTGTAAGGAGAAGACCTCCTTTGCAGTTGATAAAATTTACCCATCTGGAAAGGAATTTTTCTGTTTTAACGGCAGATTGAAGGGAATCAAAGGTTTTAAATTTTCCTTTAATTACGAGTGCTACAGGTTTCTGACTCCTTGAATACATATTCAGTTTTATTGAAACATCGTAAAAATCCATGGTATAAGTATTTAATATATTATCTTCAAAGGTTTTTATTAAATCGACTGTTTCGGGGCTTTTCATGGAACTCAAGGCGTCTTCTTCAGATACCCAGAGGCTTATATCTACAAGATATCCTTCCTGATTTTTCAATACAATTCCGCCCTTACATCCTTTCATGGCACCCGATGCGGAAGAAATAAAATCATCATATATTTTTTCAATTTTCTCCGCAAAATCAGGATTTTTTAACTGTGCAGTTATTACGGCTGACTTCACTTAAATTCCCCCTCTTCTATTTTTTTCAATCCTTTAAGAACCTTTTCGAAACCGGCTTTATACATAAAAGGAGATTCCTTAGAACCATAAGGAAGACTTTTCAGATAAGAAAAATGTTCTTCAAGTTCTGTCACTATGGCTTTCAATAAATCTCTGAAATCACCGGGTTCTTCCTCACATTTTTTTAATGCCATTGACCTGGCCTTACTCATACCGTCAGATTCCGTATTTGCCGCCTCTATATAATCAAAAATTTCCTCTCTGAATTTGCTCTTACTCAGATGAGGAGCCTGATGGCGAAATTCTTCCAGATACATCCAGGAAGGTTTCGGATTAATATCAGATAAAATCTCTTCAAGTTTTTTTCTGTACTTTTTTATGATAATCACTCCTTATTATAGTTATTTTCAAAACTATCCATAAATAATGACCTCGTAATGCGTAAAGCGTGATGCGTGATGCGCGATTAAACCCGTCATGCGTTACGCGTTACCCGTTACGACAAATTAAATTCTAATAAGTTATGAAATACACTATATATCCGTCTATTTTATTATAGCCAATAAAATTAAAATTTTATTTTTTTATCCTGAGAGTCCGAAAAATTGTATTCCAGTTATTACCTCCGTCACATGTATTTATAATAATACACGATCCCCCGTTATGTCCTTTATATGCAAGGTCTGTGCTGGTACCTCCCACTGCCCATCCGGTATTGTTATCAAAAAAATGAATATCCAGAAGCAATTCCGGAATATCTTCCCTCTGATAATTCCAGGTAATCCCTCCGTCATTACTGTGTAAGATTATCCCCGTAAAAGTTCCGTCACTTTTTTTTCTTCCTCCGATAACCCATCCGTTCTTAAGATCGGTAAAACATACCTCTGTCAGACTGGCATCTGCTTTAAATACATTCCATGTAATCCCTCCGTCTGAGGTATGAAGTATTGAACCGTCAACGCCTGTTACATAACCGTTATTTTTATCAACAAAACAGATAGACGTGAGCTGTTCATCCATTTTTTTATACCGAACATTCCAGGAATTGCCTCCGTCCTGTGTATTTATTACAGTGCCCCCGAAACCTGCGGCCCAGCCGTTCAGTTTATCAGTAAAATAAAGTGCCATAAGAGGGTCTGCCAGGCCGCTTCTCTGGTTTTGCCAGGTTTTCCCGCCGTCTTCTGTATGAAGGATTTTTCCTCCGTCCCATCTGCCTCCTGCAATCCAGCCTGTCATAGAATCTACAAAATATATCTCCAGCAGATCTTCATCTGTTCCCACATCAACTTTTATCCAGTTCTTACCGCCGTCTGCTGTATGTAAGAGAAGACCACCGAACCCTGTTATCCATCCGTTATTTTTATCGGTAAAAAATACTCCCGTAATTTTTTCTTCATTTTTATCATCTGTTCGGCCGTTCTGAAGTTTCCAGTTCATACCTCCATCGTCTGTATGTAATATAGTACCTCCTCTGTAAAAAGAACTGCCTCCTGCCCAGCCGTTATTTGCATCAGGAAAATAAACGCAGCGGAGTTCTTTTGATATGCCGCTGTTCTGAATATGCCATGTAAGACCGCCGTCATCCGTATAATACAGAGAACCTTCTTTACCGGAGACCCAGCCATGGTTACTGTCTGTAAAAGAAATTTTCACAAAAGGTTCCCTCCCGGTTTTCTGAGAAGTCCAGTTAGTGCCTCCGTCAGATGTATGTAAAACAGTTCCGTCATCTCCTGCAATCCAGCCGTTAAGAGAGTCTGCAAAAGTGACATCATAAAGATTATCTGAGCCGTTATTAAAAATCTTCCAGTTTTTTCCTCCGTCAGTGGTGTGAAGGATTGAACCTTTATTCCCGACAACCCATCCGTTCTGACCTGAGAAAAATATTCCATTTACGACAGTGTCTGTATTCATAGTTAAAAATTCCCAGTTATTACCTCCGTCAGTAGTATGAAGGATTCTTTTATCTTCGAGAACCCAGCCGTTATTTTTATCTGTAAAGATTATATCGGAAAGATCTTTATCTGTGCAGATCCCCTGTTTTATCCAGGAAAAACCGCTGTCAGAGGTATGAAGTATTACCCCCCCTCCTCCGCATACCCAGCCGTTCTGTTTATCGGTAAAACATATAGATGTCAGAAAAGGGCAGTTACTTTTATAATAACTCCATGTAAGGCCATGGTCATTCGTATGGAATATGACACCGGAAACAGATACAATCCATACTTCTTTACCGTCTGCCACATAAATATCTGTAAAATCATCAGTTGTATTTAAATCCATGAACTGCCATGTATGGCCTCCGTCCTGTGTATAAAAGATAGTTCCGCTCTCCCCTGCAACCCATCCGTTTAAGGAATCGGCAAAATCAAGGCCTGAAAATATTCTGTCCTGTCCGTAAGTTATGCCCGATAACAATATTAAAAATAAGATAAAATTTAAAGAGAAAAATTTTTTCATAATAATTCCTTTCTTAAAAATAAGGAGTGAAAAGTGAGTAGTGAATAGTGAATAGTGGGAAATGTCCTGTTCTTTTCACTTTTCACTTTTCACTTTTCACTATAACACTGTAATCGTGATACATAATGCGTCAGCAGGGTGTATCTTTATAGAAACATTATATCATGGAATCAAATTTTTGCTATCTGACTCAAAGGACCCGTTAAAGGAATTCGTGTAATTAAAATAGAATATTCTCTGAATAATTTTATCTATTAAGGGAGAAGATAAATAATGAAAAAAGAAATAGAAAAAGTGATAAAGGGTGCGTTAAAAGAAGATTCAGGGAAAAAAGGCGATATTACAAGTAATGCCATCTTTGAGGATGAAACAGGCGAATATATAGTATTATCCAAAGATAACGGCATTTTATGCGGTAAAGAAATCTTCGAAAAAGTCTTTCATATGATTGATGAAACCTGCACAATCGATTTTCACTTTAATGATGGCGACAGAATAAAAAACGGTGATATCGTTGCAGAATTAAAAGGGAAAGTCGCCAGTATTTTAACCGGAGAAAGAGTAGGGCTGAATTTCATCTGTCATTTAAGCGGAATTGCCACAAAAACGTGGCATTTTGTCCAGAGAGCAGAAGGAAGAGTAAAAATTCTGGATACAAGAAAAACAGCGCCTGGATTACGAATACTTCAAAAATATGCTGTACGTTGCGGAGGCGGATATAATCACAGGATGGGATTATATGATATGGTAATGATCAAGGACACCCATATCGATGCAGCGGGAACTATAACGAAAGCAGTTAAAAAAATAAGGAATAAATGGGGAAAAAAATATAAAATAGAGGTTGAAACAAGAAATTTATCTGAAGTAAACGAAGCACTGGAATGTAAAATTGATAGAATAATGCTGGATAATATGGATACTGAAACGATGAAAAAAGCAGTCGATTTAATAGGCAAAAAAATTGAAGTAGAAGCTTCGGGAAACATGTTTCTGGAAAGAATCCAGGAAGTATCTCATACAGGTGTGGATTATATTTCCGCAGGAGAACTGACCCATTCCGTGAAAGCCTTCGATTTTTCTTTAAAGAAAAAAATCAGGTAAGGAAGAGAAGATAATGAATGAAGATTTGATTTCTAACATAAAAGAAAAGAAAGACCTTCTGAAAGATAAACTTACCATACTGGCCCATCATTATCAGAATATTGAGATTGTAAAACTGGCTGATGTAATCGGAGATTCCTATAAACTTGCAGTGGAAGGCAGCAGGAGTAATGCCGAATTTATCCTTTTCTGCGGCGTAAAATTTATGGCAGAAGGTGCAGGTATTCTCGCAAAAAAAACACAAAAAATTGTAATGCCTGACATAGAGGCAGGGTGTCCTATGGCTGAAATGATAACGGCAGAGAAGGCAAAAGAAGTTTATAATAAAATAAGAGAACACTGTAATAAAGAAGTGGTGCCGGTAGTATATGTAAATTCTTACGAAGATATGAAGAATTTCTGCGGCGACCGGGGAGGGTCTGCCTGTACAAGTTCCAATGCAAAGAAAATACTTGAATATTATTTCAATCAGGGGAAAGCTGTGTTTTTTTCTCCTGATTACAACCTGGGCATAAATACTGCAAAATCACTCAACCTGAAAAAAGATGAAATCATAAAAATAAAAAGAAATTTATCCTTTGAAGGCAATATTAAAACGGGCCGGCTATTTATATGGGACGGTTTCTGTATTGTCCATAAAATGTTTACGCCTTCCCATATAGTTAATCTCAGGGAAAAATATAAGGACATAAAGATTATAGTCCATCCCGAATGTGACGAAGAAGTTGTCACAATGTCGGACATGGCAGGGTCTACAGAAAAAATATGGCATACCGTAAGAAACAGTAAAGCAGGTTCCGTATGGGGCATAGGGACAGAGTTCAATTTCGTAAAAAGACTTGCAGAAGAATGTAAAGATAAAACAGTTATACCGTTAACGGAATCGTCATGCAGTAATATGGAAAAAATAAGCCTTTCCGATCTGGCCATGTCCCTGGATTCAATTTCCGGCTATATGAAAGGCTCAGGTGAATTAAGATTTGAAATAAAAGCCTGTGAAAATTTTAAAGAATATGCAAAAAAATCTTTAGAGAAAATGATTGAAATTTCAGAGAGAAAATGAGTAAAATCCGGGAGGAAAAAAAATGAGAGCAATCTATGATGTCATAATAGTCGGAACAGGCATTGCCGGCCTGACTGGCGCCATATATTTAAAAGAAAAAGGACTCAATGTTCTGGTTATAACAAAAAATGATGTTATATGCGAGACAAATACCAATTATGCCCAGGGAGGTATTATTGCCTGGAAAGAAACTGACAGCCCGGAAAAACTTGCAGACGATATATTTAAAGCAGGATACCATTATAATAATATTGATGCGGTACATAAGCTTGCAGAAAAAGGACCGAAGCTTGTTTTTGATTTTCTGATTGACAGGCTCGACATACCATTTATAAAATCATCAGACGGTTCAATAGACTATGCGGGAGAAGCGGCACATTCGGAAAGAAGAATTGTACATTATAAAGATCATACCGGTGAAAAAATACAGGAATATCTGATAAATTATGCAAAAAAAATCGATATTCCCATATTAATCTCACATACGGCCATAGATTTGATCTCAAACAACCATCATTCAAGAGATTGTCAGGAACTTTATAAACCCCGGGAAATAATGGGAGTATATGTTCTGGATAATAAAACGGAAGAGGTTAAAACATATTTTTCCCACTATGTCATACTTGCCACAGGGGGAGTCGGCAATCTATATCAGCATACGACAAATCCTCCTTCCTCAACAGGCGACGGCATGAGTATGGCATACAGAGCAGGCGCCGATATTATAAATGCCGAATTTATACAGTTCCATCCTACATGCCTTTTTCATAAAGATATTAAAAGATTTTTAATCTCAGAATCCCTGAGAGGAGAAGGGGCGAAACTGCTTGATCCTTACGGGAGGGAATTTATAGAACGTTATACTCCGATGAAAGAACTTGCCCCCCGCGATGCCATTGCAAGAGCACTGTTCGAGGAAATGAATAAACTCGGCACTGAATATATGCTTTTAGATCTTGCCAGTTACTATAAAGGCGAAAGGCCTCTTAAGGAAAGATTTTCCCGTATATATACAAAATGCCTGTCAGGCGGTATAGATATAACAAAAGAACCTATACCGATTGTACCTGCTGCTCACTATATATGTGGCGGTATAAAAGTAGATCTTTACGGAAGAACATCCCTGAAAAATCTATATGCTACGGGGGAAGTAAGCTGTACAGGCCTTCATGGCTCAAACAGGCTTGCTTCTACATCACTGCTGGAAGGATTATTATGGGGAAAGGAAGCAGCAGAGGATATTATCAATAATTTTAAAGAAATAAACAGAGAGAGATTCAACGAAATTCCCGACTGGAAACTGCCGGATCTTGTAGAAGAATTTGACCCCCTCCTTTTAAAACAGGATCTTCAGGCCATTCAGCTTACAATGTGGAATTATGCAGGCATTGTAAAAACAAAAAAAGGACTGGAAAGAGCACAGGCAGATCTTAATTACTATTCACACAGAATTTTTAAATTTTACAGAGAAGCAAAATTAAACAGAGATATTATTGAATTAAGAAATGCGATTGTAAGTGCTTTACTTATCGTCAGTTCCGCACTTCATAATGATAACTCCAGAGGATGTCATTACCTGAAAGGCTGATTTCCCAGTGATTATAAAGGTAAATATTCCGCCGGTTATAGTCGTGACGCGTAATGCGTAACGCGTGACATAAGGAAAACCTTTATTGCATGCTTATGGTCAGGTCAATAATAAAATTGCCAGTTATCAGCATATATATATGATTTATACCAATTACTCTGGACAGGATATATATTTAATTATATAATTATATCACTGAACAAAAAATATAAAAGAGGTGAATTTTTAATAATGAAAAGATTAATTGCTATTTTCCTGGCCTTATTCTTTCTTGCCATAATTTACTCTTCCCTTTCCGCAAAAGAAATATATGATGTAACAGCTGAAACTATAGGTAATACAAAATTTCATACAATCAATTTTCAGATATCAAACGGAAAATTATTTATAAAGCAGGGTAAAACTCAGAGCCTTGAAGTAAAAATAGATGAAAACCAGCTTTCTTTATTACATACTGATATACAGGACGGAATCTTAAAAATTTATCTGAGCGGATATGAATCAGGTGCAGGGGCGAAATTTTATCTTACCGTAGAAGACTTAAAAGCTATACATCTCACAGGTTCAAACAGTGATATAACGGCAAAAGAAAAAATAAAAGTAGATGAACTGGAGATAAAACATAACCTGAGTCCCGGTAAAATCAATCTTATAGTCGAGGCAAATATAATTAATACGGAACTCGGTTCATCAGGTGATATAAACCTGGCAGGGACTGTGAAAAATCATCATATTTCATTACTCGGTTCGGGAGATATAACATCTTTCGAGCTTCTGTGTGAACGGTGTGAAGTAAATATTCTCGGCAGCGGTACTGTTGAAGTAAATGTGACTGAAAAGCTGGATGTAAAAATAATGGGTACCGGAGAAGTTCTATACAAAGGAAAACCTGAAGTAGAGAAACAGGTTATTGGAAATGGAACATGTAAAGAATTTAAAGAATAAAAAAATTTATCTGATAGAAGATTTACAAACAGTTATAGCTCCGCAGGAAAACAACAGGTAAGGATCTGTCTGGACATCATCATAGGTACAGTTTATATCGTAACGCGTAACGCGTAACGCGTGACGCGAGGATACTAATTGTTCTAAAAATTTGCCGGAGTTATTTTTCTTGCAATCCTGAGTACGGAACTGAGACAAAAAACCTGATATTACAACAGGAAGTGTATGATAAAATATTATTTTCCTGTAATATCAGGTTTCATGCTTTTAAAAACTGTTTTCCACGTAATGCCTCCGTCAGATGTATATAATATAATGCCTGAACCGCCGTTATTAGATCCCGGTTTATAGTCAACAACAGTGCCTCCCACAGCCAGCCCGTTAAAAGGATCAGTAAAATAAATATCTCTAATTAAATCAGAAATATCTTCCCTCTGGCACGTCCATGTAACTCCTCCATCAGAACTATCCAAAATCACTCCTCTGTATATTCCTTCACTATCAGTTTTTCCGCCGTACATCCATCCCTTTGCGGAATCGGTAAAATAAATACCCATAATATTAAAATTTTTCTTTTCAATATACCAGTTATTGCCACCGTCAATGGTATGAAGCAATGTTCCGTCTATACCTGTAACAAAGCCTTTATTTTTGTCCAGGAAATATACAGATGTAAAACCTTCCTTTTTATACTCATACTGTTTTTTCCAGGTATTTCCGCCATCTTCCGTATGAATTATTACTCCTTCAAATCCAGCTGCCCATCCGGTATCTTTATCTATAAAATAAATCCCTGCAAGGGGATCGGAAAGACCGCTTATCTGAGGAGTCCATGTATGTCCTCCGTCACATGTATGAAGAATCTTTCCTCCGTCCCACCTTCCTCCGATAATCCATCCGACAAGGGAATCTACAAAGAATATCCTGGCAAGGTCTTCATCTGTTCCGCTGTTCTGTTTTTCCCAGTTTTTCCCTCCGTCTGACGTGTGGAGCACTGTACCTCCGAACCCTGTTACCCAGCCGTTGTTTTTATCGGAGAAATAGACTCCAGTAAATTTATTATCGCCGGTACCGGCAAATCTTTCATTCTGAATTTCCCAGGAATGACCTCCGTCAGAGGTATGTAAGATGATACCACCTCTGTTAAAACTCTTGCCTGCAGCCCATCCGTTCAGACGATCCGTGAAATAAACTCCTCGAAGTTCCTCACCTGTTCCGCTGTTCTGAACCTTCCAGGTAAGACCGCCGTCATTCGTATGAAATATAGAACCTTCTCTGCCAAGAATCCAGCCCTTTTTATTATCTATAAAATAAACTTTTACAAGTTTTTCCAAGTCTATTTTCTGACATGACCAGTTTGTGCCTCCGTCAGATGTATGTAAAACAGTGCCGTCATCACCTGCAATCCAGCCGTTCTGAGAATCGGTAAAAAAGACATCCCTCAGATTATCAGGAACAGTCTGAATCTTTTTCCAGTTTTTACCTCCGTCAGATGTATAAAGCAATGAGCCGTTATTCCCTGCTGCCCATCCAAGATTTGAATCTATAAAGAAAATACTATGGATATAATCAGCTGTATCTATATTAAAAACTTCCCATTTTTTTCCTCCGTCAGAAGTATACAGGATTCTGTTTTCCTCCAGAACCCATCCGTTATTTCCATCCAGAAAACGAAGTTTCGACAGGTTTTTGTCTGTTCCGGAAGACTGTTTTATCCAGGACACACCTCCGTTATCCGTATGAAGTACAACTCCTCCGGCACCGCAGGCCCAGCCATTATTTTTATCGGTAAAATAAATATTTGCCATAAAAGAACAGCCTGTATTGAAATAACTCCAGGTAAGTCCTTCGTCTTTACTGTGAAAAAGAGTTCCATTACCTGATAAAACCCATATATCCTTTTCATCTATGGCACAGACATCTACGAGTCTGTCTTTTGAACCACAGGTGAGAGTCTGCCATGTATAGCCTCCGTCTTTCGTGTGAAAAATAGAACCGTTCTCCCCTGTCAACCAGCCGTTTCTGTCTGAAAAATATAATCCCGGGAAAACACTGTCACCTGCGTAACCTGCACCTGATAAAAAAGAAAAAAACAGGATAAAATATATAAAAAAATTCTTTTTCACAATTTACCTCAATAATTTCTGACAGGGCGAAAGCCCAGGCAATTTAAATAATAGTCAGGAACAAGGCAGTTTCTGCAGGCAGACCGGCAGAACTCGGAAGTAGAATGCCAGCTTCCTCCGCGCATCACCCTGAGAGTTCCGGAACCGGGGCCTGCAGGGTTGGTATCAGGGCTTACTCCGTAATAAGTTGTGCTGTTCCAGTCACTGCACCATTCCCATACATTTCCACTCATATCATAGAGGCCGAAAAGGTTGGGAAGTTTCTGACCTGCATTATGACTGTTCCTCTTTCCGGCACCATGATCGTCAGGGTTGACTTCATTTTCATATCCTTCTTCGGCATTATCCCAGTACCAGCTGTATTTAGCTATAGAGGCAGGTGAAGGAGCGGATTCACCCCAGTAATAATCTGCAGAATTTCCGCCGCGACATGCATATTCCCATTCTGCTTCAGCAGGAAGTCTGTAACCATTTAATGTTCTCCATAGAGAAGGGTCGTCTCCCCTGTTATTTATCGGCCCGTAACATGGAGTTAGCCCGTGCTGTTCACTCAGCCAGTTACAGTATGCCACTGCTCCGTACCATGAAACATATACAACAGGGCGGGATTCATAACCGGACTTTACAGAAAATGTTCCCCCATCAGACACTCCCTTTATGCCCTGGTAATAATCTTCCACTATCTTAATCCACTTGACTCCTCCCTCTGTTTGATTGCCCTGAGCATTCAAAAATAATACATATTCCGAATTTGTCACCTCATATTTGAACATACGAAATGAACTTACTGTAACCTTATGAACAGGTTGTTCCGATGTACTGATGGTACTGCCCATGTTAAAAGTTCCTCCTGTAATAGGTACCATTGAAGGCATACCGGTCGGAGTCGGAGTGGTTACTGAAGTAACAGCAGTATCACTGCCACAGGCTGTCATAAAGGAAATCAATAGGATCAGACATGTTATTACAATATAAATTTTTGTGTTCATAAAAACACCTCCTGTTAAAAATGTTGACAATATGTTTATCTTTTTTTATAAAAATTCATTACAGGTTAATGATAAAACTGGAAATATCCTGCGATTTATCAGGCTCAAGATACTGGAAATGATCTATATACTGAACAGGTTGTATATTAGCTCCATCTAATAAAGCAGATGTTAATTGAACCAGTCCGTCATTATCTCCGCTCATAAGAGTCCAGCTTATTTTCATTGCATTGCTATAATCACCGTCCCATATCCAGACAGGTCCTTCCCAATGACCTTTAAGCATAGTTCCCCAGGTGTAATATTTATTCCTGCTGTTTCTATCAGTTTGATTGGTATTAATGGATACAATAAAATCTGACGTTGGAGATAAATCTTTTGGCCCCGGATGATTAAAAACAATAAACGTACCTATATCAGCAAGAGGAGAGCCTGAATTAGGTGTTCCAAGTGTTACCAGTTTTGTAAATGCTCCACCCTGAGCAATATAAGAGCGGGAAACAAGTCCTCCCATAGAATGACCGATAAGCAATGGAGGATCGTGAAGGTTCAAACCCTTTATCCTGTTTAACAGGTCATTACCATTTTCCTGAATATGTTTGGTCCAATCATACTGATAAACCCAGACTTCATGCTTATCATAAAAACCTCTGTCCTTTAGAAAGGATAACCAGTTATTCCAGTTGGATACATTTTCTGACATCCCATGAATAAATATAACAGGACTTCCCGTTCCTCCAAGTTTTTCAAGATAATAATCATTAATTACAGCAGTCTGATTATAAGGAGAATCACTTGAAGGCGTTGCAGTCGGGGATACACTGGTATTTGGGCCTGTATCACTCCCACAACCACCGGTAATAAGCAGAAATAACACTGAAAAGTAAATTAAAAAAAATTTCATAAAAAAATTCCTTTCTTTAATAGTTTCAGTATATGTTGAGTATCTTATTTTGTCAATTTAAAGAGTATGACCATAGGCCAGTTAAGGAATCTCTTTGCCCTGGGGAATTTTTCTATAAAATCTGCTGTACAGAAATATTCTTTAAAAGACTCTATTGTCAGACCTGATTTAATAATGGCATTTACGAAATCAGACATCTGATTCGGATAACCTTTCGGCCTTATTTCTTCCCCTGTACCATGATCTTTAAAATTGGCCTGCACGTCAAGTAACATCATTGAAGGATGCATAGCTGTAATAAATATTTTCCCCTTTTTCTTACATACTCTATTTGCTTCTTTAAAAAAATAAAGAAGATTCTCTATATGTTCAAGGACAAGGGAACTTATGACAAAATCAAAATGTTCATCAGGCACAGGTAATTTATCGGACAGATCATGGCAGATAAATTTCACTTTTTCACTGCCCTTTTTCTCAAGTGCCTCTTTGAGCATACCGGAAGATATGTCTAAAGCTGTAACAGAAGCACCCTTTTCTGCAAATTTTATAGAATGGCGGCCAGTGCCGCATCCAAGATCTATAACGGATTTACCCTTTACATTAAAGGTAAATTCCTCTGAAAATACCAGTTCATCAAGATTTACCATAGGGTTGCCGTCTTTTTCATACACAGGAGCCCACCGGTCATAACCTGAAGCAGTATCCATTTCCTTAATAATTTTCTTATTCCCTATGTCATCTGCAATATTTTTCGCCACAACTTCAAGTCTTTTCACAGTATTATCTTTTTCACCGGCTAAAATCTTATTTCCCGTGACATCAAATTTAATATTGCTCAATCCTCTCATACCAAGATGTCTGATTTTAACAACCCTGCATTTCAATCCCAGTTCTTTAACTCCAATAAATGCTTTATCTCCGCAGCATATAACATAATCTTCAATATGAGAAAGTTCCCCGGTAAGCCTTTTTAGATTATCTTCCGCCAGGATTTCCTCTTTATCTACTTCACTTCTACCGGTTTTCTCCTCATATTCGACTCTGTCCCAGGCATTTGTAATGGTAATGTCTTCATAGGTAATTTTATATGGTAAAATTTTCTTCTCATTTAAAATATTCATGAGTATTTCCAGGTTTGTCCCCGTCATTTTTGCCGCAGGTCTTTTAAGGGTTTCTTCATGCCTTCCCGGGCAGGAAAAAACAAAGGCCACCTGTTTTTTTATTCCCGGTTTATGGTGAATCCGGGACATGTATTTTAAAACCATATGTATTTCATCTTTATCGAAATCTTTTAATTTTAAAGAAATTTCTTTCTCTGTAAAACCTTTGAATTTAAGGTTTTCTATTACGTTGAATTTCTCTTTTTCTATTTTATTGCTGAGAAATTCCAGGGTTTTATCATTCACAAACCACATATTATATCTCCTTTTATTATAAAAAACAGATCTATTACTGAGGTGAGCATAAATAATACATAACTGATCTCGTAACACGTGACGGTAGGAAAACCTTTATTACATGCTTATGCTCAGGTCAATAAATATTTTGCCAGAAATTTTTCCGCAGCAGAGTAAAATTTCATTCTGTTTTCCGGCCTGACAATGCTATGACCTTCATCGGGAAACAGAATATATTCATGTTCAATACCTTTATTTTTCAAAGCCTTTACAATCTGTTCCGACTCAGACTGTTTAACGCGGGGGTCATTGGCTCCCTGTACTATAAGCAGAGGAATTTTTATCCTGTCTACATGAAAGAAAGGGGAACGGGATTTTAAAAATTCTTCTTCTGTTTCAGGATTTCCAATTCTCTTAACAAATAATGCTTTTTTCTCTGTAATCCAGTAAGGAGGAATAGTGTTCATAAAAGTTAGAAGATTACTTATACCATATACATCTACTGCACAGCAGAAGAGATCAGGCGTAAAAGCTGCCCCTGTAAGTGCTGCATAACCTCCGTAAGAACAGCCGAAAATAGCAATATTTTCCGGGTCTGCAATATTTCTGTCAACTGCCCATTTAACTCCGTCTACCAGGTCGTCAAGCATATGTCCTCCCCATTCTCTGTTACCGGCATTCAAAAAATTCTTTCCATATGATGTAGAACCGCGATAATTAATCTGAAGACATGCATAGCCTCTGTTTGCAAACAATTGAACTTCCGGATTAAAAGCCCATAAATCACGACTCCATGGTCCTCCATGTACACGTAATATGAGGGGAAGATTTTTTCTCTCTTTTCCAGGAGGAAAAGTAAGATAACCATGTACGGTTAAACCATCACGTGAAGTAAATGATACCGCTTCCATATCTGCCAGAGTATAATCATTTAGTTGCGGATGTTCTGAAAACATGAACTCACCCTTTTTTGTCCTTCTGTCATAAATATAATGACTTCCCGGGTTTTTATCTCCGGAAAAACTGACAATCCATACTGTATCATCATTGTTTCTACGGATAAAAAAATCACCTCTGTTCAATTCTTCAATAGCCTTAAAATCATTTTTTATTGTTTCATCAAGTATCAACCATTCAGCCCTGTCTTTATAAAAGGCCACTGCCTGTATTTCATAAGTATCCGGATGTATAATGGCAGAAATGACGTCATAATCGGGATCTTCAGCTATAATTTCCTTACGACCAGTGGCAATTTCTATTTTTACCAGACGGGCTGTATTGACATCCTGCGGATCCATCATATATATCTCTCTGCCATCTTTAGTAAAACAGATAAGTTTACAATTCATACTATCTTCTAAATCCCAGGCAATTAACGTTTCCCAGGGAGAGTCTTCATATTTTCTGATTAACAGGTCAGATCCTCCATCAGTCCTGCCTGCTATAGCAGCTCTTATATTAAAGTCCCCATCTGCCAGCCATATGGCTACATTCCCTGGGTTTTCAGCTACGAGTTCCATTTTTCCAGAGTTAAGATTAAGTTTATAAACATCATGTTTTTTATGGTTTTCCTTATTCATTCCAATCAGTATGTCCTGATGGTAATGCTTATCACGCTTAATTATTCTAACCTGGACATGAGAAAAAGGAGTCAAATTTTTAATCTCTCCTTTTTCCAGTTCAACTGAATATAAATTCCAGCTTTCATTACCTCCCGCATCCTGAAGATAGATAATATGTTTCATATCATAGGCCCAGAAATAATTTATTATGCCTCTATGTTTCTCTTTCGTTATAACTCTGTCGTCTTCATGGCCAATAGTTTTAACCCATATATTCAATACATTGTCTACAGGTGCCAGATAGGCTATCTGTTTCCCGTCAGGAGAGATTTCAGGTTTTGATTTTACAGGATTTCCGAAAAGTATTTCTCTGGGAATAAGTTCAGTCATCATGTCACACACCTTTCACATCGGATGATACTTTTCGTTTCACAAGATATTCTTCACAGATAAACAGGGCTGGAACAATGAGTAGCATAAAGAAAACCGCTAAAAATTGCAATTTTTTCATAAAAAGTATTCATCTTTATATTCACTGTTATTCCTGCGATAGTGAAATTTCTCTTTCCATAAATATATTATTCCCAGCTTTTTCTATTATGTGTCCATTCTTTAATCAATTATATCAAGTTCTTCTGTTACTGACCTGAGCATAAGCATGTAATAACAGTCTTCCTACCGTCACGCGTAACGCGTTACGCGTCACGAGAGCAGATATTTATTATTTATGCTCACCTCAATAATAATTGATGCTCTTCCGTTATTACTTTGATTATGTGACCACCCCCTTTCTGAAAGTCACAAGTTCTTTGAAAGTCCCAATATGCTCAGTAATACCTGCAGCCATACCAGGAATAATGAAACTGACCGAATATTTCCTTGACTATTTTTACTATAACAATTACAATTACGGTTGGGGCAAGCTTGACCCCAATTTTGTAGTTTTTTTATTTCTTCCACCTTCTTTCTTGTATATCTTACTCGAAAGATTCGTAAGAGCATGTCAGGTAAAAGCTGATAAAATGGTTACTAATTTACCTGGTGTGGTAATAAGGGACTGTAAGAAAATAACTCTGGAAAATTATGGTTTTTGTCCTCCCGTAACGCGTAACGCGTAACGCGTCACGATTTTAAATATGATAAGGTTATTTTTTTACAACTCCTAAGCATGTAATAAAAGTCTTCCTACCGTCACGCGTTACGCGTTACGCGTCACGAGAGAAAATATGTTCAGTATTAACGAAAAAGGAGCAAAGCCACTTTTTATGGCCATTCCGTATATTTTATTATTCTATGTTCAGCGTATGGTCTACAAAAGAACCTTTGAATATCTCGGCAATACGGGGCTTATGTCTATTGCAGCTTTTCTGGAGAGCAAAGGATATAAAGCCCGTGTATTTACAGGCATAACAACAGATGCCGTAAAAATATTTACTCATGAATCTCTGAAAGAGAAAATCTTTGCGGCAGGTTTTTACTGTGATTACGATAATCAGAGCGCAGTAGAAGAAATGAGTATTTTTTTTAAAGAAACATATAATATCCCTGTACTGGTCGGAGGGCCTCAGACAGTTCATATAGGGGAAGATTTTTTAAAAAAATCGAAATGTGATTTTTTAATAAGAGGTGACGGAGAATATACACTTTTCGAATTGCTTGAATATATGGCTTTTAACAGAATAAAAAAAGAAGACATTAAAGGTATTTTATATTTAGATGATAAAGGCCATATGGTCTGTAATGAAAAGCGGCCTCTTATAATGGATCTGGACAGTCTCCCTTTCCCTTCTTCATCTCATTTACTGGATAAGTCCAGAAAATACAATTTCCCCGTTCTCTCTGCAAGAGGATGTCCCTTCAGATGCGCCTTCTGTTTTGAAGGAGGAAATACCAAAACCCTTCGTTTAAGGAGTGTAAAAAAAGTAACAGAAGAAATACAAAAGGGACTGGAAGAAAATCCTTCTGCAAAATACATATGGTTCGCCGATGATACTTTTACATTGAACTATGAAAGAACAGAAGGGTTCTGCAGAGAGCTGAAGGAACTCAGAAAAAAATATGATTTTATATGGTTTGCTGAAGGACACCCTTCTATTATCTGTAAATGGCCGGAAATGGTTCCTATGATGAAAGAAGCGGGAATGGCAAGAATGCAGATAGGGCTTGAATCCGGGTGGAGTAAAGCACTTGAGATGTACAATAAACAGATGACTCTGGCAAATATAGAAGAAGTAGTAAAAATCTGCAGGGATATTGATTTACCTCAGCTGACAGGTAATTTTATAATAGGTGGCGCATGTGAAACGGAAGAAACACTTCTTATAACAAAAGAGTATGCAGAAAAATTAATAAGATTCGCCCCGGGATTAATGGACATATATACAAGTACGATAATGCCTCTTCCCAATACAGCCATATCAAAGGAGCCCGGCAGATTTGGCATAAAAATACTGGATGTCCCTTATCTTACTTCTCTGGAAGACTTTCCTGTAACAGAGACGGAAAAACTCTCAAGAAATGACATAAGTAATGCAAGATTTGATTTTGTAAAAAACATATCTCTTCTCTTCAAAGAACTTTTTAAATCAGGAAAAATTCCCTTTAATAGAATAAAAAAACATTTTGAACTGGCTTTAAACTATAAGCTGCCAAGCACATGGTACAGTTATCTTTACTCAAAAGACAGGTTTGTCAATCCCTATTTCAATCTGCTCCTTAAAACATCTGCCGTAAGGCTCGAAGATATAAAAGAAAAAGAATTAAATTTTTATTATCCTGACAGGGTTTCAGATGATATAGAAGGATTGGAAGGGGTAATTCTTTCTCCTGAAGAATACAGGTTGCTTTTATTATGTAACGGAAAAATTGATATAAAAACAGTAAGAAACATGTTCAGTTCTATAGAGGAAGATAATTTATATAAAATATTAAAAAAGCTGGAGTCCCTTTACATGATAGTCTTTCATCGTCCTTAAAAAGGAGCATAACCGATCCATCGTCTTTCTTCAAAAGAACGTAGAATCATAAGAGCTTTCTCATTAAAACTTTCTTCATATTCAAAGTAATTACAGAACAGTCTGTAGCAACGCTCCAGTATTTCACTCAATCTGAGTTTTCCGCTGCAATGAAGAAGTAATTCATATTCCATAGGTGAAAGGAGGTGTGTATCTAAATAAGGGCAGCCTTCTTCAAAAGAAAGATTACTCCAGAGATCAAAAACTCTCTGAGGATGACATGAGAATAATTTCTCCCTGTCTATCTTATCGGAAGGTTTTAAAATATTTTTTGCAAGACATTGATAATAATTATGAGAAACAGGATCTGAAGCAAAGATAGCTGATATCCATATAGAAGGTATATTATATTTATAAAAGAGCCTGTAATTTGTGAGAATTGTTTCCATGGGTATTTTCCCTCTTCTGTAAAGCTCTTTCATTTTATTTAAGATTTTTCTGTTAAAATCGACTCTTACATTGAACAGATCTATCCATGTAAAAGCTTCTGTTTCTGAAAGAGGTATATCTTCAAGAGCCAGAATTTCTCTTTCTCTGGCGAGTTTCATACCGAAAGAGGCCGGATCATTTGTTATGGCAGTATGGGAATAGGGAGTAAAGAAAAAGCTTGAAGAAATAAATCTGCCCGGGGCAATATCCAGAAAAGATGTGATTAATCTGACATCTGCTTCTATTGTGTCATGGCTTTCTAGCGGTCCTCCTATGATTATATTACCTGCGATCTGAGGTACATCTGCATCCACACAGAGTTTCATAACTCTCTCCATCATGTCGGCGTTTGTGCGCTTTCTGTACATAGACAGTACTCTGTCAGAGCCGGATTCTATTCCCAGTGCAATCTTTACCATTCCCGATTTCACCATAAGTTCAAGCATGTGAGGCCATTTAATAAGAGTCTCTGCATGAGCTTCACAGAACCATACGAAATTCTTCTCTTTTCTGATTTCCATAAGACCGGTGCATAAATCTTCAACCCTTTTCGGGTCAAGAGTAAAGGTACTGTCCTGAAAAAATATATATTTATATAAAGGATTTTTCTCAAAATGATATAGAATCTCATCAAGAACATTCTTTACACTTCTGAAACGAACAGTTCTTTTATTACTCCCTTCATAACAGAAGGTACATCTGTAAGGACATCCTCTCCCTGTAAGTACAGGCAATGAGTCCTGTGACACACCTTCACCTTCAAGACTAAAATCTGGCCATGGAAGACTATCAAGATTTTCCACAGGTTTTCTGTCACGATGATAAACTATGTTACCATTCTCGTCCATACAGGTTATTCCGTCTACTTCTGAAAGTTTTTTTCTTTTATTTATGTAAACTTCCAGCAGTTCCAGAAGGGTAAATTCACCTTCACCTCTTACTGCTGCATCACAGAGAGATCTACGGAAAAATGCCTCATCAAGTGACAGAGCCTGAGGACCGCCTATAAAAACAGGTATATTCCATTTTTCTTTAATTTTTCTGGACAGTTCAGCTACAAGATTGACATTATCATAATCACAGTAAAAGCCGATAGTCTTTGTTCCTCTTTTATTTATTGTGTCTTCTATCCACTTATAAGCTTCACAGGAAAAGCCGCGAAACATATCTACAGAATAATGTTTTTCTTTCAAAAATACATTCAGGAGATTTAAACCTATAGTTACATCTCCTTCTATGGTACCGAAATGGTCTCTTCTCGTATTTATTAAAAGAATATCACAGGCCATAAGAAAATCCTTTATTTAGTCGTGACGCGTAACGCGTGACGCGTGACGGGAGGGAAACGTTTATTCTTCCTTTAAGTTCTGACAAAAATATGATGCAAATCACTGGAATATTAATTTTGTATAAACTTCCAATAAAGCTTCACACAAAAATCACGAAAAGCTCCAGTCCATCTGCATCATATTTACGTTTTGTATTTAAACATAATAAAATTTGTTAAGTGAATAAAGAAGAAAGAAGTTTTAATCAGAGGAAGTGATATCCACCTTTCATTAAACAGAAAGGTTTACGCTCATGAATATACCTGAACCTTATCGGATAATATCCTGCTAACAAGAGCTTTTACACTGTCTGATAAATATAACCTTCACTCGGTCCTTACAACACTTAAGTTTTCCTGACTAATGAGAAGCTGTCTCGGCTGCTGTAAATGCATAATCAACACCTACAATAGATAATCCTGCAGCTACCTGATCAAGATGTTCATCTGATAATTCTTTAGCGCCTTTAGCACTTCTGACTTCCTTACTGGCAGCCTTGAATTCTTCAACAGTTACATCATAACCGTGTTTTTTAGCCACTTCCAGAAGTTTTGCTTCAGATCCTGCAGATCTGAATTCTCCTGCCAGGGTCTGGTCGCTCTGAAGTTTTGCTACAAGAGCTTTTGCACTTTCTAATGACATTTATATTCACCTCCTTTCCGTAAAAATAATATTTTTTTTATGGCCTATTCTGTCTAAACCATTAAATTTTTAATTTCATATAAATACACTGAATTATAAATTTTTACAGAAAAAAATAACCTTATAACCGGGATAAATGAAAACAAGTAGATAAATGAAAGTAATTAAACGGAACATATGTATATTGAAAGGCTAATGCTATTAAAAATAATTTCAAAATTATTTATTCTAACATGACGATAAAATTCCTGCTAATTTTTTAAAATTTACAAAAAATTACCCAGTATTTTTTATCAAATGTGTTTATAAGGTTTAAAATATTAATTTTAAATTCATCCATATCCTTAAAATTACTGCCGAAAATCATATAAAGACTTTCCAGTACTTCTTTAAAATTCAATTTTCCGCTGCATCTTAAAATCAGTTCAAATTCGAGAGGAGATAAGACATAATCTGAAATTTTCGGATATCCGTCACTGAAATTTACTGCTCTTCTTATTTCTACCGTACGAAGGGGCCGCCATGACAGGAGTTCCTCAGAAGGGACTTCTGTAAATCTTACTGCTTCCCCTTTCCATATGAGACGGAAATATTCGTCAAGCAATTGATTCTTCTTAAAAAAGTCAAAATACCACATAGAAGTAATACCGTACCGACATGCATTTTTATAATGAGAAAGAATAGTTTCGTAAGGTACAAGATTATTCCGGAGCAATTCTTTCATTGTATTGAAGATATGATTGTTTACTTTCTGCCTGTATCTTACAATATCTTCTACAGAAGTTTCATGGCCTTTAACAAGAGGAAAATCATCAAATGATTTAATCCCGTCTTTATCCAGAATGGTAAGTCCGAAATCATCAGGTCTTTCTGCTATGGCAGTTCCCGGATAGGGTCTCAAAAATCCTGTCATAATATCAATAACACCGGGGGCTTTACGGAGTAATTTTTCCGCAAAAGCCATAGTAATAGCAATAGTTTCATCACTTTCCATTGCCCCCCCTGTTATAAGATTGGTTGCTATCTGAGAAATTCCGGCCTTTACAGTTTCATCTATAACAGCTTCTATTTCTTCCACGGTAATCTGTTTACCGTACCTATCCAGAATATGCTGATTCCCTGTTTCAACACCTATCTGGAGTCTTACAATGCCGGATTTTGCCATCATATGTATCATTTCAGGCCATTTATAAAGTGTATGAATATGGGCTTCACAGTACCAGACAAAATCTTTTTCACGTCTCAGCTTATTTATTTCATTACAGAACTCTTCGACTCTCTGAGGATTTAAGGTAAAGGTATCATCCATTACAGCTATATAATTCAGAGAGGGATATAAATCGAAATTACGTTTTATCTCTTCTATTACAGAAGCTATACTCCTCAAACGAATCTTCTTTTTGTGACTGCTTTCATAGCAAAAAGCACATGAAAAAGGGCATCCCCGGCCGGTAAATATTGTATGTCCGTATTTACGATCCTTATGAAGAGAGCGATGATATGCAGGGAAGGGCAGATTATCCAGGTCTTCTACAGGCTTTCCGGGAGGGTTTTGTTTCAATTTTTGTTCATTATCCATCCAGACCAGGTTTTCTATATCTTCTTTTTTACCTTCACCTTTAACTATATAATCCATAAGGAGAGGAAATGTTTCTTCTCCTTCTCCCCTGAGGATATAATCACAGCGGGAACGGAGGAAAAAATCTTCTTTCAAATCAATTGACTGAGGACCTCCGATAATTACAGGAAAACCATATGTTTCTTTTATAAAAAGACTCAATTCCTCAACTGCCGTTCTATTTTCAAAATCGCAGGTAAAGCCTGTTGCCACAATGTTTCTGATGGAAAGTTCTCTTTCAATTATTTCCGGCACTTCATGGGTAAAGCCATGAAAAACCCATGGCTCATAGCCTTTTTCTTCCAGAACTGCAGCCAGATAAAAAAGTCCCGGATAGTCAGAACTGTTATCAGATGGTCTTCCCAGATATCTTCTTACATTAAAAAGCAATATTGTATGAGACAAGATTTATATTCCACCCTTTCAGAAAAAATTTCAACTACTGAAAATACTATAAAGGAGTATAGGCAAGCCAGTATTTATCTTCAAATTTTTTAAGTAAAAGAAATGCTTCTTTTTCATATTCTTCATAACTTTCAAATCTCTGAGAAAATTTCTCATGAATCGTGACAAGCATTTCTTTAAGACGCAATTTTCCTGTAGAATAAAGCAACAGTTCAAATTCGAGAGGTGAAAGCACATAAGTGCCAATTCTAGGATAGCCTTCCGAAAAATCCACATCGCTCCACATTTCCATAATACGCTGCGGACGCCATCTATAAAGATCTTCATGAGGAATATCTACAGATCTCTTTACTGCTCCGCGGAAAAAAAGATTATAATAGGCTTTCACAAAAGGAATTTCACTGTAAACAGCAGTATACCACACAGAAGGTATGGCGAAGGAAAAATCACGAAAAGAGTTTATAATTCTCTCATGAGGGACTTTACCTTCTTTAAAAAGAGAAGTCATCTTTTTTATGCCATGAAATATCAATTCTTTCTGTCCTTTCGCTATATCTTCTCTTTTCATACTATCTGTTTCCGTAACGGTATAATCGGCAAAACCTGTTATACCTTCAGGGTCAATTATATGGATACCATATTTTTCAGGCTCCATTCCTATGGCAGTATCCGGGTATGGCACAAGGGGACTTGGCCCTATTTCCAGTATACCGGGCGCCATTTCCAGCAGTTTTTCATAAAAAGCTTTGTTTACTTTCAATGTTTCAGGACTTTCAAAAGGGCCGCCTGTTATAAAAAAGCCTACAACCTGGTGAATTTCTGCATCAGATGCAGTTTTTATGACATATTCTATATCTTCCAGAGTAGTTCCTTTCCCGTAAAGATCAAGAACCTTCTGAACTCCTGTTTCTATACCTATTTGAAGTCTTACCATTCCTGCTTCTGCCATATAATAAAGCATTTCAGGCCATTTACTTAAAAGTTTTACATGACCTTCACAGTACCAGACAAAATCCCTTTTTTCCCTGAGGCGGCTAAGGCCCTTACATATGTCCTTCACCCTTTCGGGAGATATGGTAAAGGTATCATCCAGAAAGGCAATATAATTTATATTATCGTCACTGTCCAGTATAGTTTCCACATCCTTTAAAACCCTGTCAACACTTCTGAGTCTTAAAGGACGGGAAATATTACCTTCATGACAGAAGGCACATCTGAAAGGACATCCTCTTCCTGTAAGTATTGTGGCTTTTTTCCTTACGTGCGGTTTATTTACCAGACGATGATAGGCAGGTAGCGGTAGTTCATCAAGATTTGAAACAATCGGGCCGGGAGGTTTCTTTATCAAACTGTCTTTTTCATCCACATAAATTATTCCGTCAAGTTCTTTCCAGTTGCCTCCGTTATTATATAAACATTCAAGTATACGGAGAAGTGTTATCTCTCCTTCTCCGTATACACAGGCCATAGACATAGATTTTTTCAGATATTCTGCATTAAATCCTGTAACCTGAGGCCCACCGAATATTACAGGGATACCGTAATCCTCTGCTATTTCTCTGCTCATACGGCAGACTTCAAGCTGATTTTCAAAATCACAGTAAAAACCTGCTGCCAGTATTTTATGTTTTTTCACCTGTTCTTTCAGAAATTCTCTTCCATAAAACAGTTCACCCTGATAGACAGAGGCGTCATAACCTCTGTCTTCCAGAAAAGCTGCCAGAGACATTAATCCCAGGGATTCTACCGATGTCTCAAGCATACTGTATATGACTCTATATATATTAAAAAGTAAAATCTTGCCTTCCAAAATATCTCCTTTCAATGTCTCCGTAACGCGTAACCTGTGACGCGTTACGCGAGGATAATAACCGTTCTGACAATTTGCAAGGGTTATTTCTTTACAGTCTC
>CAYSLJ010000108.1:0-24796 GCA_964431735.1 uncultured Synergistia bacterium
AAATTATTTGCATAAATATAAGCATGCGCATATTTTATACGCATTGCGCATATTTATGCATACACAATATAAATCCGAATATATTTTTTAATCTTTTGCAATTTATTTGCATTCTTCGCATTTAACTATGGAAACTTTTCCCGGCAAGGGCCCATTCCTTAAGATTACGGCAATATCATCAGGATAAAATTCTGGCTGATCATATCCGAAGGTTATCATTAAGTCGCCACCGGTTATCTTTTCCATGACAACTGGTTCTGACAGTAATTCATCATCCAGATAAGATGCCAGTTTCTTTTTTATATTATCTTCAGTAATCTTTGCAAAAGCTTCAGAACTATCTTTGGAAAGAGATATCTTCAATTCCGGGGAAAGTTCTGTTTTTGTATTAAAATAGGAATATTCTACATTCAGACATGTCTTAAGTCCAGCCTGATCCTTCACATAAAGTATAGTACATCCTACATAATCTGGACGGTAACATCAGACATTACTTTTCTTTATAGATTATTCGTATTGCATGATTTGTTATTCCGGGTTGTTTCAGGCACAAATTTCGGAGCTATTGTGTTGATTTTAATATTAAGAATAACAAGAATTCCGAATCGTATTCGCAGGACTGGCCTCTTAAAAGGATTTGAAAAGAATTTATTGAAAAATTCATAGTAATAATACTTACCTCAATTTAAACAGGACAGTAAAGAGTTAATTTTGACTTATGGAATGATAAAATATATAATTGTCTGAACCAGGATTTTCAGGATTAATGGATTAACAGGATAGGTATAATTTACTGATAGGGTTGCAAAATCCTGAAAATCCTTTAATCCCGTAAATCCCGGTTCAGACACTTAAAGATTGAATGAGGGTAATATAGATGATAGATGAGAATAGATTGCCGCAGGGGTGGTTAATTGTACCTTTCAATGAAATTGCTATTTTAAATCCGCGTCATCCTTCAAATATAGATCCGACTCTGAACGTTTCTTTTGTTACTATGACAGGCATTAATGATAGAACGTGGAAGTTTAACTTTTCAGAAATCAAAACATTGTCTGATGTTAGAAAAGGCTATACTAACTTTGCTGAAGGTGATATTTTATTTGCAAAGATTACTCCTTGTATGGAGAATGGGAAAGCTGTTATAGCATATAATTTGACTAATGGTCTGGGATGTGGTAATACTGAATTGCATGTAATTCGCCCTTTATGTGGTATTGAACCGAAGTTTATATATTACTTTATTCATCAGGAAGCTTTTAGAAAAGAAGCATCATATAATATGACTGGTAATGCAGGACAATTAAGAGTGCCGATTGATTTTATCAGAACAGCTTTACTACCTCTCCCACCCTTAAACGAACAACGCCGCATAGTCTCAAAACTCGAAAAATTCCTGTCAAAAGTGGAAGCCTGCAAAGACCGGCTTAAAAAAATCCCTATCATCCTGAAAAGATTCCGTCAGTCTGTTCTGGCTTCTTCCTGCTCAGGGCGGCTTACTGCCGACTGGAGAGAGAAAAATCCCGATGTGGAGCCGGCGGAGAAACTTTTAGAAAAGATTTCTATCAATGTTAAGAAAGTTAAGAAAAATAGCCACCTGGTGGATCTAAATATATTAAATTTACCAGAAATACCTGAATTTTGGAAATATGTTTCTATTGATGATCTTACAAATAATATCAAATATGGAACTTCTCAGAAATGTGATTATGAGAAAATAGGTGTTCCTGTCCTTAGAATTCCTAATATGGCTGATGGAATAATTGACGTTTCAGATTTAAAATATGCTGAATTACCTGAAAATGAATATAAAAATCTAAAATTAATTTCTGGAGATATATTGCTTATTAGAAGCAATGGAAGTGTTTCACTGGTTGGTAAAACCTCAATTGTAAGAGCTGGTGAAGAAGGTTTTGCTTATGCCGGCTATCTGATACGTCTTCGTTTTAATAAGACGTTGCTCGATCCCTTTTATATAAATCTTGCTCTTTCATCTTATTACACAAGACTCCAAATTGAAATACCTGCCCGTTCAACCAGTGGTGTTAATAATATTAATAGTACTGAAGTTAAGAATTTAATAATACCTTTACCCCCTCTCTCGGAACAGCAAGAAATAGTCCGCCGTGTAGAATCTCTCTTTAAACTTGCCGATTCCATAGAAGCCAGGTATGAAAAAGCAAAAAACTATATAGAAAAACTTTCTCAGTCAATTCTCTTAAAAGCCTTCAGAGGGGAACTCGTTCCTCACGATCCTTCAGACGAGCCGGCATCTGTTCTTCTGGAACGTATCAGGAAAGAGAAAATCGGGGAAGTTCTGAAAAATAGTAAAAATAGATTGTCAAAGAGGTAATTACAATATGGATAAACGAATTCAAATAGACGAAAATAATGAACAGTCCCTTGAGTTAATGGAAGAGGAAGAAGAAAATCAGGGCTTTGATGAAATACCGGATATTGATATACAGGTTCTCTTTGATAGGGAACAGATGTCGATTTTTGAATTGAAAAGAAGAAAAGACAGGGGAGATTTAGAATTACACCCCTTTTTTTATAGAAAAAATATATGGTCTAATGCAAAGAAATCCAAATTAATAGAGTCTGCTTTACTATTAATCCCTACACCAGAAATCTATTTATTAGAGAAGAAAGATGGAACCAGAGAAGTTATTGATGGGCAACAGAGACTTTTAGCTTTTTTTGATTTTCTGGATAATCGTTATAAACTGAGTAATCTTTGTGTATTGCCATATTTGAATGGAAATAGATTTCAAAATTTGAAATCACAGGAACAGAGAAAAATTGAAGACTATCCACTTCATATTTTTACTATAAAAAAAGAATCCCATCCTGCGATAAAATTTGATATTTTTTTACGAATTAATCAGGGATTAAATGCTCAGGAGATAAGACAATGTATTTACAGGGGAGATGGAATAACATTAATTAAAAAAATGGCTTCTAATCCTGTATTTAAAGAGATAATTGAAAAAACAGATTTACAGGTTAACAGACTTAAGGATGAAGAATTGGTCCTGAGATTTCTGTCATTTTATCTTAATGGTTACGCTTCTTATACAGGTAATTTGAATTCTTTTTTAAATTATACGCTGGCGAATTTATCTGATTATAATGAAAAATTAGAGAACATAGAAAATGTTTTTGATACAGCTATAAAGAATATAAAGTTAGTTTTTGGAGATAAACCTTTTACAATTATGAAAGAAGGAAGAGACAATAGAAAACTTATCAGTTCGCTTTTTGATATATTAACAGTTTCCTTTACCAGATATGATTCTTCTCTTATTCTTCAAAATAAAGAAGCAATTCGGGAAAAGTTTAGTAAACTGATGAACGATACGGCTTTTTACAATTCAATTACGTCAGGTACTTTAACAAAAACCAGTGTAAAACTGAGATTTGAAAAATGGTTTGACCGTTTAGATGAAGTCATGGGAGGTAAATGTAATGTTCAGTGAATTTAAAGTCAAAGATTTCAAGGGTTATGTAGATGAGAATTATTTTAATTTTTCTGGCTTAACCATATTATGCGGTACCAATAATTCCGGTAAATCTTCATTGCTCCAGAGTGTATATTTATTAAGTCAGAATATAAATACAGAAATTCCTTCTTTACCTCTGAATAATATTAATTTTAAGTCAGGAACATTTTCAGATATTTTATATAAAGAAAAAACCAATAAAGATACTGTAGAGTTCGGAATAACTTTCAATAAAAGTATTTTAAATAAAGATCAAATAGAAAGGCTCTATGTTAATTTTATCTTTAAAAACCCGGCAGCTTTAGAGAAAGTATCTCTTCCTTTTGGTGAGCCTGTACTGACCGCTATTGAAATAGAATTTCAGAAAAAAGGGGATAATATAAAAAATCTTGATATTAATTTAATAGATAGAACAGGTAATAGTCTTTATAAAGTAGATGGTGAGTCGGAAAAAGGTTATATATCTATGGAAGGACTGGTACCTTCTCCTATAATCTATTCAGATATAGATAGGCAGGAAAGAAGAATAGCTTCCGGGGATTATGAATTAATCTGTTCATATTTAAGGTTAATAAATAGAAAAAATATACATTACCTTAAAGCCTACAGAGTAGATGACTACAGACAATCTTTCACTTCAGGAAAAAGTATACTGGGAATAAGCGGTGAATATACAGCAGAATTCATTGGGAATAAATGGAATTCACATACCGGTTATTGTTTTGTGGATATTTTAAATTTTATAGGTAAAACTGAACTGTTAACTTATTTAAACAATCAATTGCAATTTAAAAATATAGAAGAGGTTTTTAATTTTGTTCAGCAAGAAATAGAAAATATAATAATTCTCAATAGTGCATGGAAAAGTTCAAGAAAGCATGATTTTAGGAGTCTTTGTTCTACTGTATATTTTGCTATAATGGGATTGGAAGATACGGAACTGGAGATGATTCTACAGAGTAGAAATGAAGTTGATAGAAAAAAAGTATTTTTGGATAAATATCATCTGGAAATTTCAGGAGAAACTTCAACTACATTGAAATCTCGCGTATGCAGTAAGGCAAGGACTTTTGACGTGGCGGAACATGGAGAGCAATTGTTTGAGTGGCATATTAAACTTGATGGTAACCGTACAAGGATTCATTACTGGGTGGATAAAATTAATAAAAAAGTATATATAGGCCATTGTGGTGCACATTTACCTACAAGTGGATAACTTATTTTGTATTAAAGAGGTTTATTATGTTAAATACTTATACAGCCAGATATACAAAGATAAATTCCGGTTATATGGGACAGATAGTGGAATGGTCGGAAGTAATAACGGAAGGGGAGACGCTGGAGGAATGCAGAGAATTACTTAAAGATGCTCTAAGAGAAATGATACTTGCTTATCAGCAGATGGAAAAAGAAATACCTCCCGGAGGATGTCTTCTGGAGCAGATTCCTGTTGAGATATAGCTTATGTCAGTAAGAGGATCTATTCCTCCCGTCACGCGTCACACGTTACGCGTCACGATTCTCATATAAATCCATAAATCCCGAAAATCCCGGTCAAAGGAGCAAACATTATGTCAGACGTAGTAAACAAACTCTGGGGATTCTGCCATACCCTGAGGCATGACGGCATAGATTACGGAGATTATATAGAACAGCTTACATATCTCCTTTTTCTTAAAATGGCAGACGAAAAATCTATCGAAATACCGAAAAACTGTGAATGGGAAACATTAAAGAATAAATCAGGCACGGAACTTACAGATCATTATTCTGAAATTCTTCGAAAACTCCGCGAAGCAAAAGGCCTCCTCGGAGATATATTCGCTCAGTCCATGCCGCGGTTCAATAACCCTGTAAACCTGAAAAAGATCATTACCATGATCGATGAAGAAGAATGGTCTTCCATGGATATAGATGTAAAAGGTGCGGCCTTCGAAGGACTCCTGGAACGGGCCTCAAGCGAAGGGAAAAAAGGAGCGGGACAGTATTTCACGCCGAGAGTCCTAATTCAATCTATAGTTAAAGTAATGAAACCGGACCCGAGAGTGAGCCATGACTTTACCATCTGTGATCCTGCCTGCGGCACAGGAGGATTTCTCATGTGTGCCTATGAATGGCTTATAGATGTAACAAAAGGTGCCTTTGACAGACATGATATAAAAAGAATAAAATCTTCCACCTATTTCGGTCAGGAACTGGTTCCCCGGCCCAGAAGACTTGCCCTTATGAATCTGTTCCTTCATGGCCTTGAACCGAAAATCTATCTCGGTGACACTATTTATGAACCGGGCAGAGGACAGAGATATACATGTGTTCTCACAAATCCGCCTTTCGGAACAAAAGGGGCAAACCAGGCGCCGGAAAGGGAAGATTTTACCGTTTCTACAAGCAATAAACAGCTTAATTTCGTTCAGCATGTAGTGAATATCTTAAAGAAAGGCGGCCGTGCCGCCATAGTTCTTCCTGATAACTGCCTCTTTGAAGACAAAGCAGGAGAAGTTTTTGAGATACTCATGAAAGACTGTAATCTTCATACAATCCTTCGCCTTCCCAGGGGAACGTTTACTCCTTACAGCCAGGGAGTCAAGGCAAATGTCATATTTTTCGAGAAAGGATTTTCTACGGAACATGTATGGATCTTTGACGGCCGCTCAAATGTGCCCGGCATAACCAAAAAGGAAAGACCTCTGTCACAGGAACATTTTCTTGAATTTGAAAAGTGTTACGGCAAAGACCCGAACGGTCATGATGAGAGAACAGACACTGGAGAAGAGGGACGCTTCCGTCGGTTCCATATAAGCGAGATAAAAGAAAGAGGGTATAAACTGGATATTACATGGCTTAAAGATAATTCCATAGAAAATGCAGATGAACTGCCGGAGCCTGAAGAACTTGCAGGAGAAGCGATTACGGAACTGGAAGCTATGGCAGATGAATTGCGGGACATTCTGAGGTTAATAGATAGTAACGGAAACGGGAGCATATAAATGAAGGTTTTTCAGGGTGTAAATCCTTTATTGTTTATTATTATACTTACCATAATAATCTATGGAAATTCTCTCAATAATGATTTCTGGGCAATAGATGACCCTGTCGTTATCAATAACCCCCATATTCAAAATTTTAATATTCAAAATTTAAAGGATATATTTAATCCGTCATTTATTATAGAAGAAGGCACTTACTATAAACCCTTTGTTTATTTGAGTTTTTCCCTTGATTATCTTATCTGGAAAAACAACCCTTTCGGATATCACCTTACAAATTTAATTATTTTTATTATTACCCTCGTGTTTCTCTATTTTACCCTGGAGTTACTTTTTAAGCATACCTTTATTTCCTTTGTAACTACATTATTATTTGCCGTTCACCCGGTTCATTCCGAAGCCGTTCTGTGGATAAGCTCCAGAACACACATGCTGTCGGCTCTATTCTGTCTCATATCTTTTTATTGTTTTATTCGTTCTGCAGAAATAACCGGGAACTTGAGGATTTTTTATTATTTCTTATCTCTTATTAATTTTGTTTTTGCCCTTTTTTCACACCCTTTCAGCTGTGTTTATGCCATGCTGGTGCTGCTCTATTTTTATTGTTTTCCTGTTAAACTGGAGAAAAAATACAAAATAACGTTTATACTAATCCTTTTCTTTATAGGTGCAGGATGTGAGTTTATATCCTTCTTTTTTCAACATGCCCAGAAATGGAGACTTCAAACAATGGAAGAAACAGGTATTATTAAAAACCTGTTTGTTTCCGTCATAGTATTCGGCAAATACTGCAAATTACTGTTCTGGCCCGCAGGATTGAGTGCAGTATATAAAATCAATACAGAAGTTAATATCTTAAGAATTGATTTTATCATCTCACTATTCCTATGTATTTTATTTATTTGTTTCGTTTTATACAGTGCCGTAAAAGATAAAGAATTATTTTTCGCTTCAGGCTGGTTTATTATTTTCTATATTCCCGTATCACATATATTCATGCCTCTTATTTTCAACATGGCAGACAGATATGTTTATTTTCCCGGTACCGGTATTTTTCTTTTATTTTCCATTTTACTTTACAGATTTTTAAAGGGTAAGAGTCCTGCAGTCAAAGGTTCTTTAGTTATAGTGGCAGTCATTATCATCTGTTTATTGTCTTTACTGACCTATGAAAGGACTCTTGTATGGAAAGACAGTTTGACTATGTGCAATGATATTTTAAGTAAATATGATGTTGATATAGTCTATAATCATAGAGGATATATGTATAATAATAAGGGTGAATATGATACGGCCATAGATGATTTCAATAATGCCATCTCTCTGAATCCCGAACTTGTGGAAGCCTATTATAACCGCGGTTCTGCTTATTTTAATAAAAATGATTATGACAGAGCCATACGGGATTTCACTCATGCCATCAATCTCAAACCTGATTATGTAGTGAGTCTGAACGGTAGAGGTATGGCTTATATGAAAAGAGGGGAATATAATAGAGCCATCGCTGATTTTACAACTGCATTAAAGGTTGAACCTTCCTCTTATCAATTATACAGTAACAGGGCTTTTGCTTATTATATGAATAAAGAATATGATAAAGCACTGGAAGATGCAAAAAAAATAACTGAAGCAGGATATAATATGGAACCGAATTTTTTGAATATACTCCAGAAAAAAGTGAATTGATGAGTTGGGTCGTAAAAAAACACTATTGAAACACCTCTTTAACAGTATTTCTTTTTATGGTATAATGGGATCAATGACGGAAGGGAGGTGCTGTTATGCACATATTGAAACATTACTGTGTTCAAACTGAACCCCCTCTGGATCAGGTTATTAAACCTTTAGCGGATGCCCATATAAGTAAAGACAGGAAAAAGGGATCTGACGAACCCCATATAGATCCTTTTAAACAACAGGACAGGTATCTCGTCGATATGGACGATATACTCAATACTCCTTTTCATAGAGAGTTTTACCCGTTTGACAACCTCTTTGATCGTATGATCGAATAGGGACTTACTATTTCACGTCACAGGTCACGATTTTTTTATTCAGATAGAGAAATATTATGTCTGATTTTTACATTCGTAATGAATGGCTCATTCCACTTGGAAATGAGCCATATATTTATATAAATACAATCCGTGGATCCTTTCCTGGTTTTAAGTGAATAATGATTGAAATTCTCTTTACCACTTACTATTGACTACTTACAGATGTTTCAGTTCCGGTTCCTTATTTCCATCTATTAAAATATAGGAAGCCAGAGAAATATCTCCATGCCATGCTCCTGTATTATAGATTTTTATATCCCTTGATTTTATCTTAAGAGTATTTCCTTCACTCTTTTTATGGGTATGGCCGAATATAAAATTCATAGGTGTATAAAGGGTATCTCTGTACCATCCGATAGAATCTTCCAGATACCGTGAGATTTCAGAAGTCAAAGAGTCTGTTCTCATTCCTCTGAGCCTTGCGCTGATGGTGTTACCTTTTATATGAAATTTTTCCAGGTAATTTTCTATAAGGCTCTTCATGCCGATAAATTCTTTATATCCTTTATTTACCAGTGTTCCCAGTCTTTCTGCCTGTCCCATGTGATACCATATACCTTCAATCCATGATGCGTTGAATGCTTCAAGTTCCTGAAGTGATTCCGGCTTAATGACAGTATTTGCAGGTGTAAAAATCCTGTCAATAAGATGGCCATGATGGAAAAAATATAATGTTCCTCCTGTATCCCTGAAGAGATTAGGATAGGTGACAATAAGTTTTTTCCTGCTTCCTTTCATAAAGCCGGTGAGGAAGGTATTGTCTTCATAGATGAGATTAACTCTTTGAAGGTTTTTTTCCGGTATGTCGCCATTTTTTATTTTTTTAATTATCTGTTCATCTTCTATGATTGAAGTCCATATGTGATGATCATGATTGCCGGGTACAAACACTATGCTGTTGAGATGTTCGATCTCTTTTATTTCTTTAAAGAATTCCCGTGCTTTTTCATATACTTTTTCCTGAGAAGCGAGTGACAGATCAAAGAGATCACCCAGAATTATCAGTTCATCAACAGTTCCCTTCCTGGCCTCTGACGATATTTTGCTTTTAAATTCATGGAGTATGTTTTTATCATTGAAGAGGCACTCCTCTTCACCGAGGTGGACGTCTGATATAACTATTATTTTATTGACTTTTTTTATCATAATGATTCCTCCCTTTTTGTCTGCTCTTTACTTACTCGAGCATTTTAATAAACCATTTTTCTCTTCATTCTTTATCATATCACTATTTTTCATATTTTTCCAGAAAATATTTGTATGTATGATGTTCTTCCTTAATGTTAAATTTTTTATATGAAAATGATGAAGTCTTATGCTTCACTGTCTGTTAATTTTCATATCTGGTTGTGATCACCCCGGCCATGCCTGTTAATGAAAAAAATAATCTTTAAAATAGATATATGTTAAAAGATACATACCTATAAGGAGGAAGGCTCTTATCAGAATGACTGCACATCCTCCTTCTGCTTCGGGAGATGACTGTGATACAAATTTGCTGCCCATTGTCATGCCTTCCAGAAAATCGCGGAAAAATGGTATAAAGCTGATGCCATATACGGCTAATAGGATAAACCAGGTAATTGCCATGGTAGAGACAGGTCTGTCTTCTACCATAACCCCTTTGCTGTTCATTGTTTTTTCCATTACCCATACGGACTTTGATGTGGCAAGAATAACAAGTGATATGATACAAGCCGGTAAAGGCCAGAACCATGGTTTTAGCAGATGTTTCATAGGCTTAATCCTTTCAGTGAATATTTTATTATTTATTTATCTTTTATTATAGTGAAATCCTTCTTTTGTTTTCTGTATGTTACTGACATTTTACCACTATGTTTTATTTCTCCATGTTAAAAATAAAAGTGGAAACCAGATTAAAAATAGGAAGGTGACTGATATGATTATTAAAAATTTTGAAGGTTCCCTGAGTCCACAGGCTGTTCTTCGTAATTCAAATTCAGGTTATTTTAATCAGAGTGATTTTCATGATAATACTGAAAATCGCGATACTTTTATATATACCGGTTATTATAAGGATAAAGAAAACTTAAAACATGTCTGTAACAGAGAAGAGAAAGGGTATATTGCAGAATTGTTCCAGGATTTAGACCAGAAAAAAAAAGCTCCTCTTATGGAACTTGCAGAGAAAGTTACGGAAAAAGAGGTTAAATCTCCTGCTGAGGAACAATTAATAAGGAACGAAACTTTTCCTTTGATACCTTATTCTATAACAGATCTGAGTGAAGAAGGCAAGAAATCTCTGATTGAATATATAAAAGTAAATAACCTTTCAAAAAGTGATGTGAAAGCTATATTAAAAAAAGATGAAGACTGGCGTGACATAGAGGAAATGGTGTGTGAGTATTTTGCTAAAGAAAGAGAAGAAGCACAGGATTTCTGTCTGAATATGTGGATAGAAAGAGAAAAATCCGCACAGAATAGATTAAAGTCTATTAAAGCTTTTTATGACTATATGAATAAATCCTGTGCCGAAATATGGACTCATAGAGCAAAGACAAATCAGGATATAAACGACATGATTTATAAGACTTTTTATGGTTAATTGTTATGTTTAGTTTTACTATGTTACGAATTTTGTAAATAATTTTCACTG
Source organism: uncultured Synergistia bacterium (assembly GCA_964431735.1). Lineage (GTDB taxonomy): Bacteria > Vulcanimicrobiota > SpSt-956 > SpSt-956 > JAKJGF01 > CALARM01. Next base: position 11,165 of record CAYSLJ010000108.1, read on the forward strand.
GTAAATCAACAAAAAAGTAATTTATGTAGATAAATGATGAGTTTTGCCGGTATTTTTGCAGTCATATTTACAGAGAAATTTGTAAATTACAGGTATTGAAATACGTTGTTATTTATTGTTACGAATTATTTGTGCTTTTTACCTGACTGAAAAACCAAAAACACTGCAAATTTTTATAATATATCAGAAGGATAACAACTCATAGAATAGAAAAAGATATATCATAACTATTAAGAAAGGTAATCAATAACCATAAAACAATTATTACTGAAATAAGCATAAATATATACTCTCGTAACAAAAGAAAAACATTTATTAAATGTTTATGCTCAAATCAATAACATGGTTGTTATAAAATAATGTCAGAAATTTCTATAGAAAAATGTAAAGAATACAATCAGGAAAATGTAGATAGAACAATAGAAAAAGTTATAGCAAACCTGGGAGGCATAAATAATTTTATAAAAGAAAATAGCAGGGTTTTATTAAAAGTCAACCTTTTATTTGGCAGACATCCTGATAAAATGGTTAATACACATCCGTCTGTAGTAGAAGCAGTTGTAAAATTACTTAAAAAACATAAATGTAGCGTTTTTATAGGCGATAGCCCTGCAATAGGAACCTGTAGAGGAGCATCAAAAAATGCAGGTTATCTTGCACTGGAAAAAAAATTGGATTGTAAAATAATAGATTTTAATAATTCAATTCAAATAAAAAACCTTTCTCCGAAAAGTACATTTAAAAACATTGAAGTAGCCTCTGAAATCTATGATTATGATTATATAATAAATCTTCCAAAGGTAAAAACTCACGGTCAAATGGGACTTACACTGGGAGTTAAAAATATGTTCGGTTGTATAACAGGAACTAAAAAACTTCACTGGCACCTTAAAGCAGGTGTAAATAAAGAATATTTTGCAAAAATGCTGGTAGATGTGTATGAAAATATTAAACCTGTTCTGACCATTACAGATGGCATAACAGGTATGGAAGGAAATGGCCCCCAGTGGGGAAGTCCCAGAAAACTCGGAGTAATAGTTGCCTCAAGGGATGCAGTAGCTTCCGACCTGATAATATCGCGACTGGTAAATTATGAGCAAGAAAAATTTTTGACTTTTCGTGCCGCAAGAGATAAAGGTATCGGAACAACAAACATAAATAATATAAAATTTTTCGGTGAAAATTTTTCATCCCTTAATATTGTAGATTTTAAAAAAGTCCCTCTCTCCAGTCTGGAATTTAGAATACCTTCTTTTATATTCGGTCCTCTGAAAGATATTTTTGCTACAAAGCCTTCAATTGACCACAGTAAATGTACAACATGTAAACTCTGCATGGAAATATGTCCTGCACGCACTATTACTATAAAAAACAATAAAATTTTTATAGATTATAGAAACTGTATAAGATGCTTCTGTTGCCAGGAATTATGCAAAGAAGGAGCTATTTCCGTAAAATACAACTGGTTGTCCGATATATTTAAATAATTTTTTATTTTTAATATTGCTTCGTTGTAATATAGCATAAAATGAAATTCTATTTATCTCCACCTGTGAATATAAATGGAGAATTATGAGGTGTTTTCGTTAAAATATGTATGTAAAAAGATATAAAGACAGAAAAAAAATATATTTGCCGGAAGTTTCGCTGTGCCAGATGGAAGGACACAGCTGTGCAGGGTGCTGTATTAACCTTTATGAACATGACGATATTATTACAGAATTTTTAACTATCAATACCAGGTCTTTTCAATCTTTTTTTCCTGATCTTAAAACAGTAAATCCTACTTTTTTACATGAATATCTCATAGAACTTAAAAAAATTAATAATAGAGATCCTGTCTTTTTAATGTATAACTGTTATTTTGCCGGTTTTATTGATAGGGAAGAGAAAAAAACAGGATGTCTTGTTCACCCGTTACGCCTTGACGGAATTGAATTAAGAGATTTATTGTCTGTTAACTGTGTGCCTTATGGTAAATGTTACAGAGATATCCTGTGGCATAATATTTCAGATGGAAATAAGAAAAAATTTCTTTCAATGGTGAAAGACGATGACTGGCTTACCTATTCAAGAAATATATATAAAATAATTCCGGAACTCTATGTGTCTCCGGAAATAAAACAAAATCATTATTACAATATTGTTGTTAAAGATCATGGCATTCAGGCAGGAAGTAAATTAAAAAAAAATCTGGATCTTATTTCAGAGTTTTATTCAATAAAAAAAGAACATATTTCTAATGAAGACATGTTGCTTAAATACGGAGAATTATATCTGGAAAAATTTTTAAGAAAAATTTCCGATGAACATAATCTCTTTCTGACCATAATAAATTTACCGGAAGATTTAATAAGAGATGGCGACGAATATGTAAACGGAGAACGTCTATTCGTCATGTTCGCTCCTTCTTTAACAGATACAAATAAAACGATTATTTTAGGAACAGCTTATAATAACAGCAGTGAGAAATTAAGCTGTAACGATGTAAAAAAAGCAAAAACAATTTCTTTCTTAATTAAATCTATTGTAAGGCTTGACAGAAGACCTGATTTTAACTATCTGTGGCTTTTCTCAGGTGCAGAATCAGATATAATCCTTCCTTTAAGAGGATCGTTCTATTTTAAGGATATGCTGAAAAAAGGATTTTATACAGGTTCTAAAACTATAGGTGCAGATGATATAGTTATTTATATGCATTTTGATGGAATTCTGCGTAATAATATTTTTTCTGCCGTAGATTATCATATTCCATGTTCAAAGGGCTATCTTAATGATATTGAAACCTACTACAGGGATTTTATATACTTAAATATTGAACATTCTTTTTCTGATACAGCAGGTATGAAAGCTATTGATAACTATTTTATAGACCTTTTTGATTTTAAAGACGTATCCTGTATTGATACCATACTGTGTAATAGTTTAAAAGATATATTAAAAGAAAAGACTCCTATTACTATTGATAAAATAATCGAAAGTTGCATAGAGATATTTAAAGATGTCTTTGGTTTCACTGAAGAAGAAAAAAATAAGTCTATTGAACAACTTAAAGAATATGTTATAAAAAAAATATATAATCATGCCAGAGACATTGATCCTTTAAAACTCGAAGAAGAACTTCTGAAAAAGGGAATTTTACTCGTAAATAAAGATAAAAAAACACGCTTTGTCGTTACGACTCATAACATGTTAACGGAGAGATTTTTCCGTTTGATGATAAGTAAAGGTTTTATAAGGGATAAGGATCAATATGGAATAAATAAAGGGTTCTATCCGTTTGCACTGGCGGGCATACCATGTGTATGCATTTCAGGCAGTGAAGAGAAAGGCATTGACGGAGATTGCAATAAATTTATCGAGTGCTTATCCCTTTATTTCAGAGACCTGGAACACAGTCACGATAGAAATTTTATAAAATTTATTGACTCTTCAGATGAATAGCAGATAGCATATCCATTATTCTCTCTGATAGATATTCTCTGTTTTCCTGAGTTACTTCTATTAATACACTGTTATTTAAAGATCTTATTTGATCCAGAAAAAGTGTTTTCATTTTTCTTACAACTATAATAGAAAAATTTGCCTGATTAATCAACTCCAACACTTCTGTCTGAAATTTTATAGATTCTGACTCAAGATATCCCAGTTCATCTATTATTAATATCTTTCCAGATGATTCCATGTTTTTAAGCATGGTGGTAGCTTTATCGAACGCTCCTGCCTCCGCGCACATTCTGTTATTGTCTTTACCCGCTGCAAGTATTAAATTTTCTTTCGTATCAACAGTGATAAACCTGAGAATTCGTTTATTTTTATTATTTTGTTCCAATCCGGTTAAAAAACCTGTTATAACTATATCAGGAAATGTTTCTGTTAAAAAGGTCCAGATCTTTTTTATCAGGGTACTCTTGCCTGTATGTCTTTCACCTGTAATAAGAATTTTATTATTCATATAAATATACCGGTTCTTTAAGAATTGAAATATCTGACGACAATAAACTATTGTATATGTCTTCTGATGATATATGTCTCTTCCATTGTTCCCAGGAATATATGCTCTTAACATCAGGAAAATTCCCGTTTCTTTGAAGTTCTTCCATATCGCTCTTTGATATTATAATTTTTCCTTTTTTATTGACTATCTCTTTTATCTCTTCCAGAGAAGATATTTGAATGACCTTTATATTTGAAAAATAAGAAAAAACAAAGGACTGCTGTTTGAATGCCCCTACTGAATCAGGATTTCCCGATTTTATTAACGGTATGGCTCCGGGAGGAAGATGATCGTAAGAAAAATAAGACCCTGCACTTATTAACATCATAGCTAATATGGCAAACGTATGAACTGCTCTCACGAGATTTCCTTTTATAAGAAATATAATAAGAATAATGTCTGAAATAAGCACTCCTGTAAGAAATACTAATGGTAAAGGATTTGCTGTCAGCCTCATAAGACAGAGTATAATAAAGAATAATAATGAAAAAATTGCTGCCGTAATATAAAGAGAAATCTTTGTAAGAATATTATTTTTGATTTCATGCCATAAAAAAGCAATAATAAGAGATAAAGCCGGTAAAGCCGGTATTGTATAATGTTTCAGTTTTGTTTGAGGCAGAAGGAATATTACTGTGGTACAGAGAAACCAGAGCACAGGAACAGCAGAAGAGGGAAGACATAAGTATTTTTTTTTAAATATTGAAGGAACGACAGCTAAAAGTAATAAAGACCAGGGAAAGAAAAATTGTAAATAATAAGGCAGTAAATCCATAAAAGTATAATTAACAGGATCATGAAACTTCCCAAAATTTTCTCTCAAAATAAAGAAATTATACCAGTTATTCCAGTCACCGCTCATATATATTCCGATAGGCCAGAGAATAATAAAAAATATTCCAACAAATACTCCCCATAAAGCTCGAAGATTAATAAAGATATTCCATCCGCCGAATATGAATAAAAAAACTATGCCAAAGAAAAATAAAATTACTATAGATACAGGGCCTTTTACCAGAGAAGATGCACCGGTGGCAGCAAAAAATAATGCTCCGTAAAAAGGTGATTTTTTATGGTAAGCCATGTAAAAACAGTAAATTGAAAGAGTCAGAAAAAACGTAAGAGGCATATCCATCATCCCTATTTTACCGTAAATAAGATATCCAAAACATGTACAGGTCAGAAGGCCTGTAAGGTAAGCCTCCTGCTTACCATATAGCTGTTCAGCAAGCTTATAGAGAAACAAAATGGTAAGAACAGATATAAAAGCGATTGAAATCCTTGCAGTAATTATATTTGTACCGCCGACAGGGAAGAATAGCATCATTAACCAGTAAGTAAAAGGAGGTTTGAAATATCTTATCTCACCAAACCATGTTGGAGTCCACAGCTTCTGATTCTTATACATTTCTTCTGCCATTCTTATATAAATATATTCATCATCACAGAAGAATTCATTTGTATTCCAGATATTTATCAGAAGCAGTACAGACGATATAAAAAGAAGAATTATAAGGGATCTGTTTTCTTTTAATTTTTTTATCATATGAAAATTGTGACGCGTCACGTGTGACGCGAAGGTTATAAAAATGATTACAGTCTTATTGATATGTATTATTTATGCTTACCTTCCGTAACTATAAATGTTCTTAATCTAAAAGTCAATAGAGCTTGACTTTAGCCAATTAGAGTCGATATAGTACATTGTATTATTTATGCTTACCTCAGTAGAAGGATTTAGCTATATATACAGAGAATATCTGCAGGTCAAGTTTATTGAGCGAGGTAATTTTATTGGTTCAAAGAGAAAACAGCGCTACAAGAAAGGTTGTCTGTATAAAATGTATTTACTGTAACAGGCAGATACGTCTTACCAGTAAATTCTGTTCTTTTTGCGGTAAATCTGTTACAGAAGGAATTGAACAACGTGAGAAAAAAACTGTAAAACCAGGAGAATCAGTTATTTCTCAAAGTAGCACTCACAAAAATACAGATAAAAAACCTCTTTCTCAAAAAACACTTGTTCGCCATCAAACAACTATTCCACCCCGTATTCCGGAAAAACCTGTTATCAAACATAAAGAACAGAATATTATAAAAGACAGGGTAAAATCTACTCAGGCCACTCAGGTTCAGACTGCTATTCCACCGGTGAAACAGAAGAAAATAGAAATAATCCCCGGAGATATGATGAATTGTCCCTACTGTCAGGAAAAAATTTCCATATTTGAAAGAATATGTAATAAATGCTATCGCAGTTTAAAAAAATGTCCTGCCTGTAATATTATTAATAGAGGTATTGCCAGATTTTGTCGCAGCTGTCAGAGTCTGTTCCCGTCTGATAAAAATGAATGGCCTACCTTCAGAGGAAATAATTGCAGAACAGGTGTTTGTGAACAACCGCTGGATTTTCCTTTTTATTTTCAATGGATGTATCCGAAACTCGATGACAGCCTTGGGCCATTATGGGCTTCTCCTGTTGTGGCAAAAGATAAGGTTTTTATCTCTTCCAAAGAAAAAAATCTTTATGCTTTCAACCAGTTTACGGGAGAACTTATATGGAGACAGCCTACAAAAGGGGCGATTCTATGTACACCTGCTGTAGATGAGAAAAAAATTTATGTCGGATGCGATGACGGAAAAATTTTTGCTATAGATATTGAAAAAGGCGGAATATCATGGTTTTATGAAACTGAAGTAGAAATAGGAGCTTCCATACTGGTCAGTCAAGAAAAAGTTTATGTACCATTAAAAGAAGGACGTATTATTGTACTTAATTCCGCTAAAGGCGGTTCTCTTGCCTGGTGTTTCCCTCATAGAAAATCTTCTCCCATAAAAGAAATTGTATCTTCTCCCGCCATGTATGATAATATACTGGTCTTTGCTTCAACCGGTAAAGTAGTTTATGCTTTACAGGCAGGTGACGGAAAAGTTTTATGGAAATATCAGACAAAATCACCTGTGGTTGCATCGGGAGCCATACATAACGGTATTGTGTATCTAATTGACAGAGGAGGCCATATGGCAGCTCTTGATATAAAATCAGGACAGGACAGATGGGCAGGAATTGTAGAAATTCCCGGACCATTTACTGCATCTCCTTCTGTAAAAGAAGATATTGTTGTAGTGGCCAGTCAGAGAGGAATTGTATATGGTCTGGATGCACGTACCGGGGGAATTAAATGGGAAAATTCTTTTAACAGCAGTTCCACTCAGTTTGAAGCTATAAACAGTTCTCCAGTCATGACAAAAGATAAGGTTATTGTAGGAACTGACGGAGGGTCTCTTTATATACTCGAACAGAGTGACGGAAGAAATATATGGCAGTTTAGAGCCAGCAGCTGGATATGGTCATCTCCTGCCGTATCACATGGATATGTTTATATTACCTCCAATGACGGACATGTATACAGTTTTTCTTCCAAAAAACCTGAAGCCGGTCCGGGTATTATAAAAATGATATAAACATATATTATAATATATAGTTGGTGAAGTTATGAGTAGATTTTTCTTTTCTATTATATTATGTATATTATTTGCAGTTCCCGTTTTTTCTCAAATTGATTTCGGGAATGAACCTATGGACGTTGTTATTACTATAGATACCTCTAAAAGCGTTCGCAATCTTTCTACAATAAAAAAAGCCATGCAGGCATGGATGAAAAATGTTTTAAAACCGGGAGATAGAGTATGTATTATAAAATTTGCCAATAAGCCGGAAAAGTCACCTTCTTTTACAATTACTGAAAATAATTTATCTGCTGTATTAAAACATTTCCCTGAAGCACCTTCTCCTGACGGGGATTATACAGATCTTGCATCGGCTATTATGGAAAGTTTACTTCAGCTTACAGATTATTATTATGATGAACCTGACAAAAGGAAACAAATTCTTCTTATGGTGAGTGACTTTATACCTGATCCGCCTCAGAACAGTCCCTATTTTGACCGGAATGACACTCCATATATCACCTATAAAGAAGCAGAAAAAAAATGCCTCCAGGGATATGAACCTTTTCAACTTATGAGCGTTAAGATTAAAGCTTTTGCCATGAAAGCACCCTTGGATAGTATGGGCGGTGAACTTGATGAATGGTGGATAAAATTCCTTTCATCTCTTTCACATAAAAAACCGAAAAATACTCCGGTACCGATAAAAACTCCTGAAAATAAGGAAGATGAAAAATTACTGAAAGAATTGACAAATTTATACAAAAAAGAAAATTCTACCCTTAAAATTGATATTAAACCTGTAGATAATAATAGTGACTGGGGTAAAGTTCCTCTGAACGGTGCCACAGTGAAAAAAGATTTTAAATTTATAAATAACTATGACTATTCAGTCATTAAAGATATATCTGTTAATATGTCAATAGAAGATTTTTCCGGGCCAGTCCCTGAAATAAAATTTATGAATAAATCTGCCACCGGTAATTATATTAAAATAGAAAAATTATCTCCCCATAGCAGTGTTTCCTTATCAATAGAACTTGTCTTCCCGGGAGCCAGTAAGTTCAGTACCATTTCACAGGTTGACGGTAAACTTACCTTTACTCTGGAAGGACTGACCGTTCCTGTAGAAACTTATAAAGGTAAATCCATAGTAGAGACGGGGTTAAAAAATAATCTGAAAGATAAGAAAGATTTTACTTTCCATTTAGTTTATGAAAAATCAACAGGTCTCTTTTATATCGCCGGTATTCTAGCTATTATTTTTGTTATAATTTTTCTCTATGTTCTTTTTACCAGACTGAAAGGTTCTGTTAAACCTATCTGCGTATCTATTAAAATGGAAGGTATGCCCCCTGTAATACATACATATGAAATGGCACACAGAGGTTCTATAGATATAATAGGAGGAACGTTTTCTACACCGGATCAATTCGAATTGCCCAATGTGGAAGGTACTGCCGCCGTTATACAGAGAAAAGGGAATAAATTCTTCCTTGTCCCGGAAAAAGCTTTTATAATAAATGATACAGGAGATACTCCTGAAGGGCAGAAAGAGATAAAATTTGGAGATCATTTCACTCTCCGTATGGAAAATATAAGCGGTACCAATACTGATTTTTCTTTTGAATTTCAGAAAGCAGGAGCAGAAGATATATCTGACGGACTGGACAGCATTCTGGATGAAGATAATAATATTGCAGGTACATTAGATACGGGAGATTTGTTATAGTGAAAGGTTAAAAGGTTATTTTCCACTACTTTTCACTCTTCGCTTTTCACTTATAAGGCAATAGTAACGTAAAAGTCGTACCTTCAGATTTCACGCTTGTAACACTTATTGTGCCTTTATGGGCTTCAACTATCCATTTTACTATGGCAAGACCAAGACCACTGCCACCTATTTCCCTTGTTCTTGCTCTGTCTATTCTGTAAAACCTTTCAAATATATGTGGTATATCGTCGGAAGGAATTCCAATACCTGTATCTGAAATTTTTATTTCTGCATAATTTTCTTTCTCCTTGACTATAAGGCTGACTTTACCATTTTCTTTATTATATTTTATTCCGTTATCGAGAAGGTTTAATAAAACCTGTTTGATTTTATCAGCATCTCCCTTTATGTTTATATCACTGTCTATATGAGTTTCCAGTTGAATTTTTTTCTCTCTCGCCAGAAATTCTATCTGTTTTGTCGTATCTTCACAGAGTGTATTTAACTGTATTTCTTCAATATTTAACAGTGTTTTACCGTCATCCGCTTTCGCCAGAAAAAGTAAATCTTTTACTATATTGGTCAGTCTGTCCACTTCTTCCATGTTGCTTTCTAATACTTCTTTATATTCTTCAGGACTTCTGTTTTTCTTCAGAGCTATTTCTATCTCCCCTTTAAGTACTGTAAGGGGAGTTCTCAGTTCATGTGATGCATCTGCAGTAAAACGTTTCTGAGCGGAAAAGGCATTCTCCAGTCTGTCAAACATTTGATTTAATGTTATCTGTAATTTCCCGATTTCATCTTCCGAATTATTTATATGAAGCCTCTGGGCAAGATTCTCTGCATTAATTTTTTTTGCAGTAATGTTTATCTCCTCAATTGGTTTGAGAACACGGCCTGCCATAATAAAACCTCCCAGAAGAGCAAGCAAAAGAGTGGCAGGCACTGTAACTATCAGACCAAGAGAAAATTTCTCAAGTGATGCCTGTACTTCATTCAATAATGTTCCTACCTGAATGATATATATGACATTTCCCTGCCAGTCTTTTACAGGATATGTGAGAAATCTGATAGTTATATTCTGATCCAGTCGAAGGGTCTGGAAGAATAAATTGCCTCTCAACGCTTCATCAAGTAAATCTTCTCTGAGATAAATTATTTTATCTCCCAGGTTACTGGATTTTTTTACTATATTTCCCTTCAAATCAATTATCTGGATAAATTGACCGTAAATCCTGGCCTGATCTATGAATGGATAAAGGGGATTATTGGCAGGGTAATTGATACCTATTCTATCAATATCTAAAGAACCTGATTCGGTAAAATTAAAATGTACTATAAGATCAGGTTTCTGGATATTTATGAGACTGGCAACAGCTTCTGCCCGTGATTGAAGAGAACCGTCTATACGGCTATAAAGATTATGCCTGTAACTGAAGTATAGGAGAAGACTGAAAGTAGCCAGTATTAAAGTTAAAACTATAAAATACCAGAGAATAAGTTTAAATTTTATGGATTTAAACATTTTATTGAACAGACCTCTGTTGATGATGTGGAAGGATTACCTTGAATTACCTACGAATAAATTCGTAGGGTTCCTGCTTCTCTGACCGTGCTTGCCTTCGGCTGAAAACCTTCAGGTAGATGCGCAATCTCCACAGGTAGTAAATTTCTGTAAACTTCATCCGGCAGTTCCTTTTTACTCCCTTATAACGTAGCCCACACCTCTGATTGTGTGGATTAATTTCTTTTCAAATCCTTTATCTATTTTCTGCCTGAGATAGTTTACATAAACATCTATTACGTTTGTCATAGGATCAAACTGATAGTCCCATACATGTTCGGCTATCATTGTTCTGCTTAAAACTCTGCCGGGATTCCTGATAAAATATTCTAAAAGAGCATACTCTTTATTTGTAAGTTCTACAGGTTTATTTCCCCTTGTTACAGTACGAGTTACTGCATCTATTACCAGATCGCCTAACTGTAATCTGTTATCAGCTTTTTCCTGCTTACGCCTCATAATAGCTCTGATCCTGGCCATAAGTTCAGAAAAAGCAAAAGGCTTTGTCATGTAATCGTCTGCGCCGAGATCCAGACCCTGAATCTTACTTTCCAATTCATCTCTCGCTGTTAACATAATTACCGGTGTTATAAAACCTTTATTACGCAGAGTTTTTAATACTTCAAAACCGTCTTTTCTGGGTAACATAATGTCCAGTATAATCAAATCATAATCATTTACTTCTGCAAGAAATAACCCTTCTTCACCATCATATGCAACATCTACGGCATAGGATTCCTCAATAAGACCTTTACTTATAAAGCGAGCTACTTTTTTTTCATCTTCGATTAATAAAATTCTCATAATTATATATACCTGCTGGTGAAACAGGGATTATTTCATCTTGGATACAAGTAATGTTTTTGTAGATTTTATACCATCAATTTTTCTTAACTCATCAAAAATAAATTCATCCAATTCATCCAGAGAAGGTGCTTCTACTTTGAGAAGTGTATCAAACTCTCCATAAATCCAGGCAGCTTCTACTACATTCGGCAGTGCTGTTAACTCATTCCATACGACCTTATCATGTTCAGAAGAAACCTGTAATAAAATATAAGCAGTTACCATTATATCATTCCTTATTATGTTTTTTTATTTCTTTAAAGGCTAAAAATGATGCATCCAATGTTTTTTTTAATAGTTCCTCTCTGTGAGCTATAGACATAAACATTGCTTCATATTGAGATGGCGGTAAATATATTCCTTCTTCAAGCATTTTCCAGAAAAATAAAGCATATCTGACTTCTGAAGCAGTTTTTGCACCAGTATAATCAAATACAGGTTTATCTGTAAAGAAAACTGTCAGCATAGAACCAATCTGATTGATAGTTATATTTACTTCCTCTGCTTCTGCAATCTTTTTTAATTCACAGGAAAATTTCGCAGTCTTTTCCTCGAGCTCTCTGTATAATCCGTTTTTTTCAAATTCAATAAGTATATTTATTGTAGCAAGTCCTGCTGCTACTGCCAGAGGATTACCTGAAAGAGTACCTGCCTGATATACCCCTCCTAGAGGAGATATGCATTCCATTATTTCTTTCTTTCCACCATAAGCTCCTACCGGAAGTCCTCCTCCTATTATTTTTCCGAGACATGTAAGATCAGCTTTAATATTAAATTTTTCCTGAGCTCCTCCGGGAGCCAGCCTGAAACCAGAAATAACTTCATCAAATATCAATAAAATATTGTATTTTTCAGTTATATCTCTTATGGCTTTAAGATAACCTTCCTGCGGAATTATTACTCCCATATTACCGGGAACAGGTTCCATAATTACTGCCGATATATCCTGATAATGTTCTTTAATTACTTTCTCAAATACTTCAATATCATTAAAAGGTAGTACTATTGTGTCATAGACTGCCGCTTTCTGTATACCCTGGCTGGTAGGAATACCAAACGTCATACTCCCGGAACCGGATTTTACAAGAAGTGAGTCTACATGACCATGATAACAACCTTCAAATTTTACGATTTTATCTTTACCTGTATAACCTCTTGCCAGTCTTATGGCACTCATAGTAGCTTCTGTGCCGGAACTGACAAGCCTTACCATATCTATAGAAGGGAAGAGCTCTGTTATCTTTTCCGCAAGATCTATTTCCTGCTTTGTCGGAGCTCCAAAGGTTGTTCCATTATCGAGTTTTAATTTTATTTCTTCTATTACTCTGTTATGACCATGACCCAGAAGCAATGGACCCCATGAACATACAAAATCTATATATTCATTCCCATCTACGTCATAAATTTTTGCTCCTTTTGCTTTTGATATAAACAGTGGAATACCTCCAACAGCACGAAAAGCTCTTACAGGGCTATTTACACCTCCCGGAATAAGATTAATTGCTTTTTTAAATAATTCTTCTGATTTTTTAAAACTCATAATACACCTTTAATTACCAAGATAGTTAAAACAGTATTTACACATTTTATTTTTTACAGGATTTTTTCTCTGGCACAGAGGGCAAATAATAACCTTTTCCTCCTGTTTTTTTTCTTCTTCTCCCTTTACTTCTACTATTTTTTTTATTTCTATTTTTTTAATAATCTCTTCTTTTTCCTCAGCTTTTTCAACTTTTCTCTCTTTTACCGTTTCTTCGTAAGATTCTTTTATGATTTTTTCAGGTTTCTCCACCTGTTCCATTTCCATAGATATATTTTCATCTACTATCTCTACTTGTTTTTCTTCTATATAGTTAAAACAATAGCTACAAATTCTATTTCTCCCGGGATTTTTTCTCTGACATAAAGAACAAATAACTATCTTCTCAATTTTTTTCTCCTGTTCAAACGGTTTAAGCTCTATTTTATTTCCCTTGATTTTTATGCTTTCTTCTTCTTCCTCTTCCTCCTCTTCCTCTTCTTCCTCTTCCTCTTCTTCCTCTTCTTCCTCTTCTTCCTCTT
>CAYSLJ010000109.1:0-24754 GCA_964431735.1 uncultured Synergistia bacterium
CGTCACGATATAGACTGTAAATATGATGGAGTTATTTTTTCACAGACCCTTACTGAATTCCGGACTAACCGGTTATGGGACTTTTCTTTGCTGATTTCTTTGCTTTTTTCTCAGCTCTTTTTTCTTTTAATGTTTTTTCCGATTTTTTCTTTACATCTTTTTTAATAGTTTGACCTTTCGCCATGGCTTTTCTCCTTTTCTGATTTCAGTTTTAGAGATGAGTCAAATAAATATCAGACTCTTAATGATATGAGCACAGAAAATTTCTTCCATGTACAGACCATGATGACCGGCATATATAGAATGCTCATACCAGTAATAAAAGATATTTTACCATATAAAAGGACAAAAAGTCCAGATAAAAACTTTATCTTAAAATCTTCCAAGTATATACACAGTTATTATGGCTCCTATAACTGATACAAAAATACTGTAGAGATTAAATCCCGTAATGCCGGTGCCTCCTATAAGGCTCATAAGGAAACCTCCTACAAAGGCTCCCACCATACCGAGAAAAGTATTTTTCACCCATCCCGAACTTCTGTATCCCATAATCCTGCTTGCTATCCACCCTGAAATGGCTCCGAGAACTATCCAGAACAGTATATTCATTTTTATCAATCCTTTCTTTATCATATAATTTACGGCTCAAAGACTGAACAAATATGTACTGACATGATTACCGAAACGGGTAATTTGATACCCAGAAAACATGGCATTATGTATTATTTATGCTTAACTCAATAATATAATTACCCCATAGAGACTATTATTTTCTGCAATTTCTCTATCTTATTATTTAATTCCTTTATCAGATTACCTGTAATATTCGGGAATTTATCTATGATATTTCTCATATCTTTACTGTCAAAGACAAATATTAAAACATCTCCCATGGCAGGTTCTACTATTATGGTACAAGGTTTTTCTTCAAATATATGATTTTCACCGATGACATTCCCTTCTCCAATGACGGACACTGTTCCGCTCCAGCCTGACTTTGACGTACAGTTCAAAGATACTGCTCCTCTGGCAATAACATAAAAGTTTCTGTCTATCTGTCCTTCCGTAAGTATCTCCGAGTCCTCGCCGTAATACACCTGTCTTGCCCGTGCCGCTACAGTGGAAAGTTCGTCCGGCGAAAGTCCTTCAAAAACATGGCTTGATTTCAACATAGAAACTCTGCCTTTAAGAGTTTCATAAAGTATCTTTTTAAGTGACCCAATATTATGAGAGGGCCATTTATAACCTGCCAGGCCCAGGATAAATTCCGTTTTTTCGGACATGATTATAACCTGTGTCATTCTCTTTACATCTTCATAGGCCATCCAACCCATATGAACCATAAGCCTCTCTATATATTCACGAAAATCACTGTGGTCATAATGTTCCAGAAGATAATCTATAATCTCCGGAAGAGACTTTTGTTCCACATTCAATCCTGTTTCGGGAGAAGAAAGGAGGTAAGAGAGATCTGTTTTTACAAAATTCTCTATATGGAATATCTCCTGCGTAAGTTCTGCCAGATCAAAGAGTGATAAAATCGCACCGCTTACTCCGTCTACATATGACAGATCGACTCTGCCCACATTCATGGGAACAATACCCAGGTTGATAAAAGATTTAACCCTCTGGTAAAAAGCATTGGAGTCTATATTTTCCTGGAATATACCTGTCTCTGAATCAAAGGTAATATTACCTGCCCTGTAAATATTTATCATAACACCATTTTTTCTTCCGTTTATAATAAGTTTTTCTGCTTCAAGTTTTGTCTGAAGATAAACATTCTCGGAAGTCTGACCTGTATCTACCATATTTTCGGTAAAGAAAGCCACCTTTTTATTTTTCATATGACCCGCTCCGACAGATGTGGTAGACACATGGTGAATATCTTTCTTTTTCCCTGTGAGAGCAAAATTAATGAGATTGGACACAGACTGTACATTATCTCTGTAAAATTCCTCATAAAGGCCGTAATGTCTCACATTTGCGGCAGAATTGATTATACAGTCTATTTTTAAAGAAAGCTCTTCATATAAATCCCTCTGAAGACCGAAATATTCTGCGGAAAGATCGCTCTTTAATACGTGTATCCTGTGTCCGTATTGTTCAAATAAATCATGGCCGAAATAATAATTTAGCTTATTTATCAGACGCTCTCTGCATTCTTCTTCATTCTTTCCTCTTACAGGCACATAAAGGGTATAACCGTCTTTTTTAAGGAGATCGCGGAAAAGGTAGCTTCCCAGGAAACCGGTGGCGCCTGTAAGGAATATATGTTTATAGTGTCTCTTCAAAGACATGTCCAGAGAAGAATATTCTTTATAATCGTCTCTGTATTTCTGAATGGCTTTATCTATCCGGGGAAGTTTAATGTCAGGCCTGACGGGAAGAGACATATCTTTTTTGATATCCATAAGTTTCTTTTTAAGATTATCCTTTATTCCTGTCAGGTTCTCAGCCATTTCTTCAACAGTCTGATATTTGAATACATCGTTTAATTGTATTTCAAAATCCTTCTGAAGTTCCGCAACAAGAGCAACTGCTTTCAGTGAATGGCCTCCAAGGGTAAAGAAATCGTCTCTCACGCTTATATTACTCACTTCAAGTATTTTTTCCCATGCCTTCACAATCGTCTCTTCAGCTTCATTTTTCGGTAATTTAATTTCTTTCCTGTCAGTAGCCGTATCAGGTGCGGGAAGACTTTTTCTGTCAATTTTTCCGTTCGGAGTAAGAGGGATTTTATCTAACCTGATAAAATAAGCAGGAACCATATATTCAGGAAGTGTCTTTTTGAGGAATTCCTTCACAGTTTCTATATCCATAGCTCCATCAGACACGATATACGCACAGAGGGTTTTGTCACCCTTTGTAATTTCCCTGGCTATAACAGTAACATCTTTTATTTCCGCATATTCCTTCAGAGTATGCTCTATTTCTCCGAGTTCTATACGAAAGCCGCGGATCTTTACCTGTTCATCTATTCTTCCCAGGAATTCAATGTTGCCGTCAGGAAGCCATCTTGCAAGGTCTCCCGTGCGGTACATCTTTTTGCCAGGAGAGAAGGGATTATTTATGAATTTCTCTTCCGTCAGTTCAGGTCTGTTAAGATATCCCCTGGAAAGGCCTGCTCCAGATACATGTAATTCTCCTGCCACCCCTTCAGGTACAGGGAAACCGTCACTGTCAAGTATATATACACAACTGTTGGCCAGAGGTTTTCCTATGGGGATATTATCATACATTCTGTCTATATTAAATGTAGTGGTTCCCACTGTGTATTCAGAGGGGCCATAAACATCTACAACATCATAAGACTGTTTTTTGAAATATTTGAGTTTATCTCCTCCGGTAAAGAGGTGTTTAAGAGACCTGTTTTCCTCCAGTTTCATAAACTGTTCCGCAAACTGTGTGGGAAGGAAGGCAAAGGTAACATTGTTCTCCTCAAAATAAGTATTTATATCCTTCGGAGACAG
The DNA here is from genome assembly GCA_964431735.1 of uncultured Synergistia bacterium. Classification (GTDB taxonomy): domain Bacteria; phylum Vulcanimicrobiota; class SpSt-956; order SpSt-956; family JAKJGF01; genus CALARM01. Next base: position 3,477 of record CAYSLJ010000109.1, read on the forward strand.
CCTGATTTCTTCAGGAATAATATGAAGGGTTACACCTGATATAAGAGAAGGGAATATTTCCGATATGCCGGCATCAAAACTGAAACCTGCATATTTACTACCTCCGTCACGGGGAGAAAGAGAAAATAAATCTTTAAAGTAAATACTCAGGTTCACAAGAGAACGATGTTCAATCATTACTCCTTTCGGTTTCCCTGTTGTGCCTGACGTATAGATAATATAGGCAATATCAGAAGGTGTTCCTCTTATGACCCTTTCCGTAACAGATCCTTTCCAGACAGAATCTTCGTCAAGACATATAATCTGTCCGCCGAAGTTTAATTTTGTCTTCAAGTTTTTCTCTGTAAGGAGAAGGGATACGCCCGCATCATGTAACATAAATTCGATTCTTTCCGCCGGGTATGACGGGTCTATGGGGAGGAAAGCCCCTCCTGATTTAAGAATGCCGATTATGCCGGGAATCATTTCAAGCCTCTGAGAAACCATTATGGCTACAATCTCATTACCCTTCAACCCGGCAGACAGAAGTTTCTGTGCGAGGATATATCCATGACGGTTCAATTCACCGTATGTAAGATGTCTCTCTTTACAGACTACTGCGATTTTATCAGGATTCTTAATGGCACATTCCTCTATTACTTCATGAATTGTTCTTTCCAGATTATAAGGTAAAGCAGTATTATTAAATTCATAAAGCAATTTTTTCTTTTCCGCTTCAGAGAGTATGTCTATGTCTTTTAATCTGGAATCTTTTTTACTTACTATATGACCGAGAAGGTTAATATAATGTGCTGCCATTCTGTCTATAGTTTCGGGCAGGAACAGATCATCGCGATATTCGATACTGAAACTGAGGTCATGGCCATTTTCGATAACAGTAAACGAAAGATCCAGTTTTGCCGTATCATGTGAGAAATATAAAGGTTTTACGGTAATGTCTTCCATGACCTGTTTTTCTTTTCTCTTTGTAAGAGAAAACATTACATCAAAAAGGGTGTTTCTGCTTGCCTCTCTCTTTATGCCGAGAGAGTCAATGAGCATATCTAACTGATAGTCCTGGTTATAAAAGGCGGAGAAAATCTTTTCTTCCGTATCTCTGAAGAAATCATCAAAAGTACTGTTCCTCTGAGGAGAGGTCCTTACGGGAAGAGTGTTTACAAACATGCCTATAAGTGAAGTGATGTCCGGCAATGCTCTTCCTGTTACAGGAGTACCTATGATTATATCCTCGTGAGAAGTATATTTTGACATAAGCACTGAAAAAGAACTGAACATTACCATAAAAAGGGTACTGTTTTTTTCTTCTGCCCGTAATTTCAGAGAAGAAGCTACATCACTGTCTATGGTATAAAATCTCTCTTTTCCATGAAAAGACATTTCAGAAGGACGGGGGAAATCGGTAATCAGATTTAACTGAGGAATGTCACCTTCATAAACTTCATGCCAGTATTTCTTCTGTCTCTTTATTTCATAGGACTTCAGGAGACTCTCATACCAGAAGGCAAAATCTCTATATTGTATCTTTAAAGGCTCCAATTCCCGTCCGTAATAAAAACTCCAGAGTTCTTTCATAAATATGTCACATGATATATTGTCGAAGATAATACTGTGTATATCCAGAATAAGTATATGTTTCCTTTCCCCTGTTTTTACAAGACAGATTCTGAGAAGAGGAACTTTCGACACATCGAAGGGACGGATGAAATTTTTTACTATTTCAGGTATATCTCCGTCACTTCCTTCCCTGTATATACGTTTCACATGGACTTTTTCATGGATTTTCTGTACAGGTTTATCGTCTTTTATATGAAAGGACGTACGGAGTATTTCATGGCGGTCAATGATTTTATCTATGGCACTACTTAATCTTTTATGGTCAGGGACTCCTTCTATGGAAAACACATAAGGATTATTGAAGGCAATAGTTCTATTCTCCATCTGACCGGCGAAGATTAAACGTTTCTGTCCAGAAGAAACAGGATAATAATCCATAGGAGATACGGGAGATATCTGCAAAAACTTTCTGTTCTCCATATCTTTCAGAGGATTTTCTCCGTTCTGAATCATCCATTTCAGCGTAGCTTCTATATCATTCGTCATTTTTTCTATAACGTCATCTGTAAAGCAGTCTCCGTCATAGGAAATTTTAATAAAAAGTTCTTTCCCGGGGCCAATGGACAGATTCAGCGGATAATTGGTTTTTTCATAAGCTCTCATATCTTTTATTGCTATTCCTTTATTTTCAAGGGTACCTTCCTCATAAGGATAGTTTTCGAAAGCCAGAAGTGAGTAAAAGAGCGGTTGTCCGGGAGGAATACCGGCGAAAGACTGAATTTTATTCAGAGACATATAGCTCATATTACTGCCGTTCTGTATGGAAATATGAATATGTTTAAGATTCTCTTTTACCGATTCGTCAGGCTCAAGTTTTACTCTGAGAGGAACGGCATTTATAAAGAGTCCTACCATTTTTTCAACTCCCGTAAGGTCAGAAGGCCTTCCGGAAACAGTCATGCCGTATAAAATATCTTCCAGTCCGCTGTAAGAAGAAAGAACGCAACTCCAGGCCAGCTGGACAAGGGCATTAAAGGTTACACCGGCAGAACGGGCAAATTTCTGACATTCATTACAGAAATCTTCGGGAATTGTATGACTGTATTCTTTCATATGTTCAACAGATTTATGAATATCCAGAGGTTTTCTGTTTACCGTAAGAGGTGTGGCTTCAGAGAAATTTTTCAGATTTTTCTTCCAGTAATCTGTAATCTTCTCCTCACCCTGTTCAAAAATCCATTTTATATATGATTCAAACGGTGGAGGAGGTGTTAAAACAAAAATTTCTTTATTTACAATGGCTTCATATCTTCTGTTTAATTCATCGAAGACTAAAGGCATGGACCAGCCGTCTAACAATATATGGTGAGAAGTCCATATAAACCTGTATTCAGACGCGCCTCTGATAAAGAGATGAAGATAACTTAAAGGTAATTTCTTCAGATTAAACCAGTGAACCCTCAGATCTTTTCTCACTTTTTCTATTTCCTCTTCCTGTTTTTCCCTGTCCATGTCACAGAGGTCTACCATATACCAGGGAAGAGAGATATTTTTATAAACTACCTGGAAAGGCTTATCCGCTCTTTCCCAGAGAAAAGCTGTCCTGAATATGGAATGAGATGAATATATACCGCGCCAGGCCTCTTTAAAAGCCTCTATATTCAGATTTCCTTTATAGCTCCAGGAAACCTGTGTACAGTACTGATCGGAATCAGGAGCAGAGATGGCATGAAAGAAAAGACCTTCCTGAAGAGGAGACAGATTGTATATGGATTCTATAGAGGAAGGATCGGGTATGCCGTCAAGGAAAGACTGGGATAGTTCGGCGAGAGGGAAATCCGACGGAGTCAGGTATTTTGTTACAGGTTTACTGCAGTGGCAGATTAACTCTTTTAAGCTCTCAATAAAATTCTCTGACAGATCTTTAATCACTTTTTCATCCCATATATGAATACTGTAGCCAAAGGTCATGGATAAAGAGCCTCGTGAAACAAAACCGTTAATATCCAGAAGATTTATGATTCCGTTACATGGTGATATATCCGGCCCGTGCGGTTCCTCTCCAATACAGAACAATTCTCCGTCCATCATGGTTCCGTCAAACTGTCCGAGATAATTAAAAGCCACTCTCCTTTCTTCCAGTTTTTTCAATGATTCCCCGTGTTCAGAAAGATATCTCAATACACCGTAAGAAAGACCTTTACCGGGAATAGTACGGAGAATCTCTTTTACAGATTTTATGACAGAACCGTAATCTTCCGTAGAAGGACTCTTCAGACGAAGGGGGAATATGGTGGTAAACCAGCCTACAGACCGCGACAGATCAACTTCTGCCACAGTTTCTTCCCTGCCGTGTCCTTCCAGATTTATCACCAGTTCAGATACATTGAAAGAACGACGGAAAGCAATAAGAAGGGCAGAAAGTAATATATCATTAATCTGCGTGTTATAGGCAGAAGGAACAATATTTAATAAACGCTCTGTATCGTGAAGGTCGAGAGAAACTGTACAGTCTCTCATATCGGAAAATGTAGATTTTTTATATTCTACAGGAAGAGCAGGAGTATCTTGAAGCACTTTCATCCAGTAAGCCCTGTATTTCTCTGCTGAAGGGATATATTTTATTAAACTCTCGGACCAGTCTCTGTAAGAAGAGCTTTTATCAGGTAGAGAGGGGCTTTCCCCTTTAGAAATCTGCCTGTATATATTCTGAAAATCTTCCAGAATTATCCTCCAGGACACCATATCTATACAGAGATGGTGTATTACTATAAAGAGCCTGTCACGGCCGTCTCTATGACCTTTGAAAAGTGCCGCTCTCAGGACAGGTCCATCTGTAATATTGAGAGATTCCTGTAAGGAAGTACATTTTTCCGTAATAAACATAGACAGAAAATCTTCCGGCACAGAAGAAAGATCCACCATTTCAGCAGAAAGAGAGCTTTTATCAGGCTCTTCATACCACTGAATCCATTTCTCTTCCCTCCCGTCTTCCACCTGCCTGAATCTCAATCTCAACCCGTCATGATGGTTCACCATAAGATTCAGGGTTTTCTCTATTATTTCTCTGTTTCCGTCTTCTTTAAGTGTAAAGAGAAAACTCTGATTAAAGTGGTTTACATCTTCAAATTCCTGTTCAAAGAACCATTTCTCTACAGGTATGAGCAGCACTTCTCCCGTGAGAGGTCCCATGTCTCTTTCTGGCAGTATCTTTTTCTCCGTTTCGGCACAGAGAGATGCAATGGTCGGATGGTGTAAGAGCTGTGATGCCGTGATATGTATCCCCTCATTTCTGGCCCTTGCGGCAATCTGAATACTCATTATGGAATCTCCTCCGAGATGGAAGAAATTATCATAAATGCCGACTCTGCTGCATTTAAGCACTTTTTTCCATATTGACGCAAGTATTTCTTCCTTTTCATTTCTGGGTGCCACATAGGTTTCGTGACTATCAAGATCACTCTGTTCCGGTTCGGGAAGGGCACGTCTGTCTAACTTTCCATGGGTAGTAAGAGGTATCTTATCTATTTTTATAAAACAGGAAGGTACCATATAATTGGGGAGAAATTCTGACAGTTCCTTCTGTAATTGAGAAGATTTCAGCTTTATATCACTTATATAATAGGTACAGAGATACTTATTCCCGTCTTTATCTGTCTTTACAAGGACTACTGCTTCTTTTATTCCTTCCAGCTTTTTAAGAGCTTCTTCTATTTCGCCCGGTTCGACACGATAGCCCCTTATTTTTATCTGATGGTCAATTCGGCCCACAAATTCAATGTTGCCGTCAGGAAGCCATCTTGCCAGATCTCCGGTACGATACATTTTCTTCCCCGGCTCAAAAGGATTTTCCGCAAATTTCTCTCCTGTAAGTTCCGGTCTGTTCAGATATCCCCTTCCCATACCGGCACCGTAAATACATAGTTCTCCCGGTACACATACAGGGGTCAGTCTGTTAAATTTATTCAGAATATAAACTGCCATATTACCCATAGGTTTTCCTATGGGAATATTTTCATAATATTTATCAACTATAAAATCTGTAGTAAAGACTGTGCATTCAGTAGGCCCGTAAATATTTACGACAGAATAATTCCGCTTTTTATATATTTTCAATTTATCTCCGCCGGTAACGAGCCACCTCAATGAACGGTTATCAAACATGTCTATAAATCCTTCTGCAAAATTAGTGGGGAAAAAGCATACCGTTATATGCTTCTCTTCAAAATAAGCATTTAATTCCGACGGAGAAAGTCTTATATCGTCACTTATTACGTAGAGTGTGGCTCCTGATGTGAAACATGGGAATATTTCCAGTATGGAGGCGTCAAATCCGAAAGATGCAAATTTTGCCATATTATCTTTCTCACTCAAATAGCGGTTATTTTTATACCACAGACAGAGATTTACAAGAGAGTGGTGTTCCAGCATAACACCTTTCGGTTTACCTGTTGATCCTGATGTATAAATAATAAAAGCAAGATCTCCCGGAGTATTGACTATTTCCAGATTCTCACCTGAGCCTGTATACAGTAGAGGATCTGTTATATCCAGCACTTTTATCGATGGTTTTACCTTTTCTGCCAGATGAGGTTCTGTGATTAATGCAATAGCTCCGCTGTCTGACATCATATAATTTATTCTTTCAGGCGGATAGAAGGGATCTATGGGGACATAGGCGCCTCCTGCCTTGATTACTCCAAGAGCACTTACAATCATATGACAGGAAGGTTCCAGGAATATTCCGACTCTGCTCTCACGTTTTACCCCTTCCCGGCTCAGGAAACGGGCCAGTTTATTGGCACGGTCATTCAATTCCCTGTAAGAAAGTTTTTCATCTTTATAAACTACGGCAGTTTTATCAGGATGTAATTCTACCTCTTTCTCTATCAATTCCTGAATCATTAAATTCTGCGGGAACTCATAATAAGTATCATTAAAGGTTTTTAAAAGCAGATCTTTTTCTTTTCCCGAAACTATATCTATTTCTTTCAAAAGACTCCCGCCATGGCGAATAATCCATTGAAGTGCAGATTCTATATGGCATGTCAGTCTTTCTATTACATATTCTGTAAAACAATCTCTGTCATAAGACACACTTATAGACAATATTTTCTCCAGGGTAATCATTACAGTCAGGGGATAATTGGTTTTGCCGAATGACTGCACATCTTTCAAACCTGTAATTTCACTGGCAAAGGGAAAATTTTCAAAAACAAAAAGGCAGTAAAACAGTGCTTCTCCGGCGGGAACACCGGAAAGGGATTGGAGTTTACTCAGAGATATATGGCTCAGACTGCTCCCTTCCTGTATGGATGTCTGAATATGTTTAAGGTTTTCCATGACAGAAGTCTCATAATTTAATTTTACCCTTAAGGGAATAGTATTTATAAAGAGTCCTATCATAGCTTCAACTCCGACCAGACCGGGAGGCCTTCCTGAAACAGTAGTGCCGTATAATATATCATCACTTCCGCTGTAACAGGACATGACACAGGCCCAGGCAAACTGCAATAAAGCATTTATTGTTACTTCGGAAGAACGGGCAAATTGCTGACATTCTGAAAGAAAAGTTGCCTCAATATTATGTATATGTGCGGCAGGTTTCTCAATAGATTTATGAATATCCAGCCGGGAAGTGTTTATCATAAGAGGAGTGGGTGCAGAAAAATCTGAAAGGACATTTTTCCAGTAATCGACAGGTTCTTCATTATTCTGTAAGGAAAGCCATCTTATATATTTTTCAAAGGGAGCAGGCGATTTAAATTTAAAAGATTCTTTATTTATAATACAGTCATATCGTTCGTGCAGTTCTTTAATTACCAGAGACATTGACCAGCCGTCAAGAATAATATGGTGATAGGTCCAGAGGAATTTATAATTGTGACTGTCCAGTATAAAAAGGTAAAGAGAACCTGCCGGAGGAGTCTCGAGGTTGCAGACGGAACGCCTTGATGTTTCCACTATTTCTGTGATTGATTTTTCCTGTTCCGCCACATCTCTGCCACTCAAATCCACAGTATACCAGGGAAGAGAAACATGTTTATAAACTACCTGATAGGGTTTATCGTCTTCTTTCCAGACAAATCCCGTACGGAACATGGCGTGAGCAGAAAATATAGCTTCCCATGATTCTTTCAGTGCATTTATATGTACATCTCCTTTATAACTCCATAAGAATTGTGTGCAGTAACTATCGGAATCAGGAGCAGAAAGAGCATGAAAAAGGAAACCTTCCTGAAGAGGAGACAGGTCATATATAGCTTCAACAGGAGAAAGATCATCAATACCGTCAAGGAAGGCCTGAGGAATGCCGGCGAAGTGGTCTGTCTCTTCAAATTCCGTATCTGCCCCTGTTCCCTCTGTTTCTGTCAGAGATTCAGTTTCAATCTCCTGAGATATTGAGGCAATGGTCGGATGATGAAGGAGATGAGATGCCGTAATATGGATTCCCTCTTTATGAGCCCTGGCCGCTATCTGAATACTCATAATGGAATCTCCGCCAAGACTGAAGAAGTTATCGTAAATGCCGACTCTGTCGCATTTGATAAATTCTTTCCATATGGCTGCAAGTATTTCTTCCCTCTCGTTCCTGGGTGCCACATATGTTTCATGGGAAGAAAGATCACCGGGTTCAGGCTCCGGAAGAGCAGTTTTATCTAACTTTCCATGGGTAGTAAGAGGAATTTTATCGATTTTTATAAAGCACGACGGTATCATATAATTCGGGAGAAATTCTGAGAGTTCTTTCTGTAATTCAACAGATTTAAATTTTATATCAGATATATAATAGCCGCAGAGATATTTGTGTCCATCTTTATCTGTCCTTGCAATAACTACTGCATCTTTTATTCCTTCGAGCTTTTTAACGGATTCTTCTATCTCTCCAGGTTCAACACGGTATCCTCTTATCTTTATCTGATGGTCAATACGGCCGAGGAATTCAATATTGCCGTCAGGAAGCCACCGTGCCAGGTCTCCTGTACGATACATTTTCTCTCCCGGCACAAGCGGGTTTTCTACAAATTTCTCTCCTGTAAGGTCCGGTCTGTTAAGATATCCCCTTCCCATACCGGCACCGTAAATACAGAGTTCTCCCGGTACATACACAGGAGTCAGCCTGTTAAATTTATTCAGAATATAAACTGCCATATTACCTACAGGTTTCCCTATGGGAATATTTTCATAGTATTTATCAACTATAAAATCTGTGGTAAATACGGTACATTCAGTAGGGCCATAAATATTTATGATAGAATAATTTCTCTGTCTGAAGACTTTCAATTTGTCTCCCCCTGTAATTAACCTCTTTAATGAGCAGTTGTCAAACTGCTTTATAAACTGTTCTGCAAAATTAGTCGGGAAAAAGCATACCGTTATATTATTCTCTTCAAAATAGGTGTTTAATTCCGAAGGAGAAAGTCTTATATCATCACTTATTACATAGAGGGCGGCTCCTGATATGAAACAGGGATATATTTCCAGTATGGAAGCATCAAATCCGAAGGATGCAAATTTTGCCATATTATCTCTCTCACTCAGGTCACGGTTATCTATATACCAGAGACAGAGATTTACAATTGAGCGGTGTTCCAGCATAACACCTTTGGGTTTACCGGTAGAACCTGATGTATAAATAATAAAGGCAAGGTTTTCCGGTTTATTTATAATCTCCAGATTTTCCCCCGTTTCTGTATAAATCTCTCTGTCTGTTATATCAAGCATTTCAATAGAAGGCTTTACCTTCTGTGCAAGCTGTGGTTCTGTAATTAACATAAGGGCTTCACTGTCTGACATCATATAATTTATTCTGTCTGCCGGATAGAATGGATCTATCGGCACATAGGCTCCTCCTGCTTTAAGCACTGCAAGGGCACTCACAATCATATGACAGGAAGGCATAAGGAAAATCCCTACTCTACTCTCAGGTTTTACCCCTTTTTGCCGCAGGAAATGAGCCAGTTTATTGGCACGGTCGTTCAATTCCCTGTAAGAAAGTTTTTCATCTTTATAAACAACGGCAGTTTTTTCAGGGTATAATTCCACTGTTTTCTCTATAAGTTCCTGAATTGTTATTCCCTTCGGGAAGTCATAATAAGTATCATTAAAGGTTTTTAACAGGAGCTCTTTTTCTTTTTCTGAAACTATATCTATATCTCTTAAAGGTTTTTCAGGATTATGAATTATCCATTTCAGAGATTCTTCTATATGGGAGATAAGATTTTTTATTGTATCCTCACTGAAACAATCTCCGTCATAAGAAAACTTTACAAAAAAGTCTTTTCCCGGTACAACAATTAATGTTAAAGGATAATTGGTTTTTTCATAAGATTTCGAAGCCTTTATCTTTATAGCTCTGTTACCACCGGCATTTTCATCAAAGGGATAATTCTCAAAAACGAAAAGACTGTAAAAGAGTGCTTCTCCGGGAGAAATACCTGCTAGAGGCTGAAGTTTATTAAGGGATATATAGCTTAAATTATTGCTCTCCTGTATGTTCTTATGAATATTTTTAAGATTATAAATTGCCGATGCTTCAGTATTTAGTTTTGCCCTCATAGGAATGGTATTTATAAAGAGTCCTGTCATATGTTCCACACCGGATAATTCCGGCGGTCTTCCTGAAACAGTGATGCCGTAGAGTATATCTTCAGATCCGCTGTATGAAGAAAGAACGCAAATCCAGGCAAATTGAATAAGGGCATTAAATGTTACCTCCCTGGAACGGGCAAATTCCTGGCATTCTGATAAGAATTCTTCAGAAAAATAAGAGATATGTTCTTTGAGATTTTCAATGGGTTTATGAATATCCAGACGGGACATATTTACTGTAAGAGCTGTGGGAGTAGAAAAATCTGACAGACAGTTCTTCCAGTAATCCATTGTTTTCTCTATATCCTGCTCAGACAGCCATTTTATATAGGTTTCAAATGGTTTTACAGGTTTCATAGAGAAAGGTTCTTTATTTATAACAGCTTCATACCTGCTGTGAAGTTCATGCATTATTAAAGGCAATGACCATCCGTCTAAAAGGATATGATGGGATGTCCATATAAATCCGTATTCATTCTTCCCGAGTATGAACAGGTGAAGATAACTCAGAGGCGGTTTTTTGAGATTAAAGCCTTCAATCCTTATCTTTTTCCTTACCTTTTCTATTTCTTCTTCCTGTTCTTCTCCAGTCATTTTGCTCAGATCTATTATATGCCAGGGAAGAGAAACTTTGTTGTAAACCATCTGGAATGGAGTATCTCCTTCGTCCCAGACAAAACCTGTGCGGAATATGGTATGAGAAGAAAATATACCATCCCAGGACTCTTTAAAAGCATTTATATTAAGATCTCCTTCATAGGTCAGGTAAATCTGTGTGCAGTATTGATCAGAGTCAGGAGAAGCTATGGCATGGAAAAGGAGCCCTTCCTGAAGCGGTGAAAGTCCGTAGATTGCTTCAATTGAATTAGAATCAGATATGCTGTCAAGGAAAGACTGACTCACTGCGGCAAGCGGGAAATCAGAAGGAGTAAAATGTTTTCTACCCTGTTCAATACAGTGATAAGTAATATCTTTTAAGCCTTTAATGAAATTCTCCGCCAGTTCTTTAACTTTTTCTTCTTTCCATATAACACTGCTGTAACCGAAAATCATGGATAAAGACCCGCCGGAAACAAAACCGTTAATATCCAGAAGGTTTATGATACTGTTTTTAAGAGACACAGGGTGTCCAGGAGATTCTTCTGCATTGCAGAGCAGGTCCCCTTCTGTTATTCCCCTGTCAAGCTGTCCGAGATAATTAAAGGCTATGTTCCTGGACTCCAGTTGTTTGAATTCATCTTTCAGTTCGGAGAAATATCTGAGAATCCCGTAAGAAATGCCATTATCAGGTATGGCTCTCAGAGTTTCCTTTACTGATTTTATAACAGATCCGTAATCTGCCGGTGAAGGACTCTTAAGATAAACAGGGAATATGGCAGTAAACCAGCCCACAGTACGGGACAGATTGACTTCTCCCACAGTCTCTTCTCTTCCATGGCCTTCCAGATTTATCAATAAATCAGATATCTGTAAAGATCTGTTACAGGCAAGAAGAAGGGCAGAAAGTAATATGTCATTAATCTGCGTATTATATACAGAAGGAACGGCATTCAACAGAAGTTCCGTATCGTGAGAGGAAAGAGAAACTGTATAGTTTCTTACATCAAAACCTTTTGAAACTTTATACTCTACAGGGAAAGACGAACTGTATCTGAGGACTCGGAGCCAGTAATCACTGTATTTTTCCGCTTCAGAAACATAATCCCGAAGAGATTTTGCCCAGTCTCTGTAAGAAGAAGTTTTTCCGGGCAGAGAAACAGTCAATCCTGAAGAAAGCTTTTTGTATATATTATGAAAATCTTCTATGATTATTCTCCATGATACCATATCTATACAGAGGTGATGTATGACTATAAAGAGTCTGTCATGGCCGTCTCTATGGCCTTTAAAGAGACATGCTCTTATGACAGGCCCTTCCGTAATATTAAGAGAACCCTGTATGGAAGTGCAGGTCTTCGTAATGAAAGCTGAAATATCTTCCCTTACAGACGAAAGATCTATAAGCTGAACCGAAACAGAACTTTTTTCAGGTTTTTCATAGTATTGAATCCATGGCTCTTCTTTTTTGAATCTCAACCTCAAGCCGTCATGATGGTTCACCAGAAGATTAATAGTTTTTTCTATGATTTCTCTGTCTCCCGGCTGTTTCAATGTAAAGAGAAAAGCCTGATTGAAGTGATTGAATTCTTCAAATTCCTGTTCAAAAAACCATTCCTGTACAGGTATTAACGGCACTTCTCCCGTAAGCAGTTTTTGCTCTGCCCGGCGAAGCAGTTTCTTTTCAGCCTCCTCTGACAGCGCCGCAATAGTCGGATGATGGAGCAACTGTGAAGCTGTAATGTTTATTCCCTCACTGTTTGCCCTGGCAACTACCTGAATACTCATAATAGAATCGCCGCCGAGATGGAAGAAATTATCGTAAATACCCACACGGTCACATTTGAGAACCTTTTTCCATATTCTCGCAAGGATTTCTTCCCTGTCATTCCTCGGAGCCACATAGGTCTCATGAGAAGCAAGGTCACTCTCCTGAGGTTCGGGAAGAGATTTTCTGTCTACCTTTCCATGAACTGTTACGGGAATTTTATCTATTTTTAAGAAACATGACGGTATCATATAATCCGGCAGGAACTGCGAAAGTTCTTTCTGTAATTCAGAGGATTTCAGTTTTATGTCACTTATGTAATAACCACAGAGATATTTATTTCCCTGTTTATCACTCCTGTCAACAACTACTGCATCTCTTATTGTGTCTATCTTTTTGAAAACTTCTTCTATTTCACCGAGTTCGATGCGGAAACCCCTTATCTTTACCTGAGCATCGATTCTTCCAAGGAATTCAATATTTCCGTCAGGAAGCCAGCGGGCAAGGTCGCCAGTGCGATACATCTTCCGCCCGGGCTCAATCGGGTTGTCTACAAATTTCTCTTCCGTAAGCTCAGGTCTGTTCAGATATCCCCTTGCCATACCTGGACCGGATATACACAGTTCTCCGGGAACACAGAGAGGAGTCATCCTGTTGTGTTTATCCAGAATATAAACTGTCGTATTATAGACAGGTTTTCCTATGGGGATATTTTCATAATATTTATCTATTACAAAACTCGTTGTACATACCGTATATTCCGTAGGGCCGTAATTATTCACGACGGCATAATTCTTCTTCTTAAAGGAACGCAGTTTGTCTCCGCCAGTGTCAAGCCATCTCAGGCTCTTATTTTCAAACATTTCTATAAACTGTTCCGTAAACTGGGTGGGGAGAAAACTTACTGTTATATTATTCTCTTCATAATAAGTATTTAACTCTGAAGGAGAAAGCCTTATGTCTTCACCTATTACATGGAGTGACGCTCCCGATATGAGACAGGGGAATATTTCCCATACGGATGCATCAAACCCGAAAGACGCATATTTTGTCATACTGTCTTTCTCGCTTAACTGACGGGTATGTTTATACCAGAAACACATATTTACAAGAGAACAATGTTCTATCATCACACCTTTAGGCTGACCGGTAGAACCCGATGTATAGATAATATAGGCGAGATCGCGGGACGTGTTTATATGTTCGGGATTTTCGTGGGAATCGTGACGCGTAACGCGTGACGCGTGACGGGAGGAGATGGTCTCGTTTTTTGCTGTAACAATATGACAGGAGCAGTTGTCACCGTCTCCCGTATAAAGTGAAGCATCTGTTATATCCAGCACTTTTACGGAAGGTTTTACCTTTTCTGCCAGATGAGGCTCTGTAATTAACATCATGGCAGAGCTGTCTGATATGATATAATTTATCCTGTCAGTCGGATAATGGGGGTCTATGGGAACATAGGCCCCGCCTGCTTTAAGCGTTGCAAGAACACCTGTAATCATATGACAGGAAGGGTCAAGAATTACGGCCACTCTGCTGTCGGGTTTTACTCCTTCCCGTCTCAGCACATGAGCAAGCTTATTCGCTCTCTCATTCAGTTCCCTGTAAGAAAGTTTTTCATTTTTATAGACTACGGCAGTTCTGTCAGGATATAATTCTGCAGTTTTCTCTATCAGTTCATGAATCGTTACTTCCTTCGGTACATCATAAAAGGTACCATTGAAGGTTTTTAAAAGCAGCTCTTTTTCTTTCTCTGAAACTATATCCATATCTCCGAGGAAACTCTCTGAATTCTGAATTATCCATTTCAGTGCAGATTCTATATGATATATCATAAACTCTATTGCATTTTCACTGAAACAATCTCCGTCATAGGAAAATTTCATAGAAAGTTCTCTGCCGGGCACAATGATTAAATTCAGAGGATAATTGGTTTTTTCATAAGCTTTAAGGTCACTCATTACTATCGATTTGCTCTCACGGGCATTTTCATCAAAGGGGTAATTTTCAAAAGCAAAAAGACTGTAAAAAAGTGTTTCTCCCGGTGCCATACCACTTAAAGCCTGTATTTTATTCAGAGATATATGGCTGAATTTATTGCTTTCCTGTATGGTATTCTGAATATTTTTAAGATTATAAAGTACAGATTCATGATGGTTGAGGTTCACTCTCATAGGAATGGTATTTATAAAGAGGCCTATCATTTTTTCAATGCCTGAAAGTTCAGGCGGTCTTCCTGAGACGGTGATACCGTAGAGTATATCATCTAGTCCGCTGTAACAGGACAGCACTGAAGACCAGGCCAGATGGAGAACGGCATTAAGGGTTACCTGCATGGAACGGGCAAAAGCCTGGCATTGGGAAAAGAAATCTTCAGAAATGTTATGGATATGTTCTTTGAGATTTTCAACAGGTTTATGTATATCCAGACGGGAATTATTTATTGTAAGAGGTGTGGCTGCGGAAAAATCGGAAAGACACTTCTTCCAGTAATCAGCCGTTTCCGCTCTGTCCTGTTCTGAGAGCCATTTTATATATACTTCAAATGGTTTTACAGGTTTCAGATAAAGAGTTTCTTTATTTATAAGAGCTTCATATCGTCTGTTAAGTTCCTGTAATATTAACGGCATTGACCATCCGTCAATAATGATATGGTGAGTAGTCCATAGAAACCTGTATTCATTCCTTCCCGGTATGAACAGGTGAAGATAACTCAGAGGGGGATTACTGAGATTAAAACCTTCATACCTTATTTTTATCCTCATATCTTCTATTTTTTCTTCCTGTTTTTCTCTGTCTATTTCACTGAGGTCCACTGTGTACCAGGGAAGGGAGACATGCCTGTAAACGACCTGGAAAGGTTTATCTCCTTCCCAGTAAAAACCTGTTCTAAAAACAGGATGAGATGAAAATATACCATTCCAGGCTTCTTTAAGAGCATTTACATCGACTTCTCCTTCATAACTCCAGGAAGTCTGAACACAGTAATGATCGGAATCGGGATCGGAGAGAGCATGAAACATGAGACCTTCCTGAAGCGGTGAAAGGCCGTATATTGCCTCAACAGACGAAGAATCGCTTATGCCGTCAAGGAAAGATTGAGATATATCGGCAAGAGGAAAATCAGAGGGAGTAAAATGTTTTCTCCCCGGTTCAATACAGTGATTTATTATCTCTTTTAGACTTTCTGTGAAATGGCGGGCCAGATTTTCAAGTTTTTCTTTTTCCCATATATGACAGCTGTATCCGAAAATCATAGATAAAGAACCGGCGGAAACAAAACCGTTAATATCCAGAAGATTTATTATGGTGTTTCCGGGAGATACAATATCTCCTGTTAATACTTCGGCGTCTGAGAGTATTTCTCCGTCCGTTATACTCCCGTCAATTTGACCGAGATAATTAAAGGCCACTCTCTTAGCTTCCAGTTCTTTCAGTTCTTCTTTTTTATCGGAAAGATATCTGAGGACTCCGTAAGAAAGCCCCCTGTCAGGTATGTTCCTCAGTGTTTCCTTTACAGATTTTATAATAGTCCCGTAATCTGTCAGAGAAGGACTCTTCAGATAAACAGGGAATATGGTAGTAAACCATCCCACTGTACGTGACAGGTCTGCTTCTCCAATAGTTTCTTCTCTGCCATGTCCTTCCAGATTTATCAATAAACCCGATACATTCAAGGAACGATAAAATGCCATAAGAAGGGCGGAAAGCAATATATCATTAATCTGTGTGTTATAGGCAGAAGGAACGGTATTTAATAAAAGTTCCGTATCATGACAGGACATGGAAATTTTATGATTTCTTATGTCTGAGTATTCAGACTCTTTATATTGCACCGGCATAGCAGGAGGATTTTTAAGAACGGAAAGCCAGTATGGTCTGTGTGTTTCCCCTTCTGAAACATAATCCCGGAGAGCTTCTGACCATTCTCTGTAAGAAGAAGTTTTACCGGGAAGTAAGGCCGTCAGACCTTCATCAAGTCTTTTGTAAACCCTGTTGAAATCTCCCAGAATTATTCTCCATGATACCATATCTATACAGAGGTGATGTATGACTATAAAAAGTCTGTCTTTACGGTCTCCATGGTTTTTAAATAGACACGCTCTTATGACAGGCCCTTCTGTAATATTGAGAGACCTTTGAAGGGAATTACATTTTTCTGTAATGAAAGCAGAAATATCTTCCGATACAGACGATAGATCTATAAGCTGAACCGAAACAGAACTTTTCTCTGGAGTTTCATAGTATTGAATCCATGGCTCTTCTTTTTTGAATCTCAGTCTCAACCCGTCATGATGGTTTATTAAAAGATTCAGAGTTTTTTCTATGATTTCTCTCTGTCCGTCTTCTTTAAGTGTAAAAAGAAAAGCCTGATTGAAGTGATTGAAATCTTCAAAATCCTGTTCAAAAAACCATTCCTGTACCGGTATTAAAGGAACTTCCCCTGTAAGGATTTTATCTTCTCCTTTCTTTTTCAAAGGAAGAACTCTTTCAATGGAGAGAAGTTCCGAAATAGCAGGGTAAGTTTCCAGCATTCCTGCAGAGATATTGATACCTACCTCTCTTGCCCTTGCCACTACCTGAATACTCATAATAGAGTCTCCTCCGAGACTGAAAAAATTATCGTTAATTCCTACAGGCCCGCATCTGAGTATATCTTCCCATATCTTTGCCATAAATCTTTCTTCTTCTGTTGTGGGAGCAACATAACCGGAAGCCATAAGGCTCTTATCAGGCACGGGAAGAGCTTTCCTGTCTACTTTTCCGTGAGGAGTAAGAGGAATCTTATCTATTTTCAGTATATGACGTGGGATCATATAGTCTGGAAGATTTTTTGTAAGGTACCTTTTCAGTTTATCCGTATCTATTTCTTCATCTGAAATATAATAGCCGCACAGATAGGGCCTGTTATTTTCATCAATATGATCCACTACTACTGCATCTTTAACAACATCAAAACCTTTCATGGCCTCTTCAATCTCTGCAAGTTCAATTCTAAAACCTCTTATTTTGACCTGTCTGTCTATTCTTCCCAGGAATTCAAGATTACCGTCAGGAAGCCACCTTGCCAGATCACCTGTTTTGTACATTCTCTCACCGGGCTTAAACGGATTTTTCACGAACTTTTTCTCTGTAAGTTCCATCCTGTTAAGATATCCCCTGGAAAGGCCGTAACCGGAAATGGAGAGTTCTCCCGGAACCCCTAAAGGCTGAAGGTTCTCAAAAGTATCTGTTATATAGACACATGTATTGTATGCAGGTTTGCCGATGGGAATATTTTCATAATATTTATCAATGATAAAGAAACTCGTTTCCACTGTGTATTCGGTAGGGCCGTAACCATTATATACTTTATATTTTTGAGGTATGAAAGTCTTCAGTTTTTCACCTGCTATTACAATCCATTTAAGAGATTGATTCTCCGTAAGAGCCATAAACTGTTCTCCGAACTGAGTCGGAAGAAGGGCGCCGGTAATATTATGTTCTTCGTAATATTCATTCAACTGTACCGGTGAAAGCCTTATTGATTTCGGGATAATATGAATTGTTGCTCCGCAGAGAAGGGAAGGAAAAATTTCCACTACGGAAGCATCAAAGGCAGGAGCCATGTATTTCGACGTATTATCATGTTCCGTCATGGCCCGGCTATTTATAAAATACATGGAGAGATTGACAAGAGAACGGTTTTCTATGAGTACACCTTTAGGTTTCCCTGTAGTTCCCGACGTATAAATAACATAAACAGGGTCATGGGGAATGTTTATTTTTTCAGGGTTTTCTTTATTTCCCCGCAACAGGTTCTTCTCTTCAAGATCACAGACAGTGCCTCCAAAGGTAAATTTATTATAAAATCTTCTTTTAGTGAGAAGGAATTTTGCAGCGCTATCGGAGAGCATATAGGAAATTCTTTCAGAAGGGTAGTCGGGATCTACGGGAACATAACACCCGCCGGCTTTTAACACTCCCAGAATAGCCACTATCATTTCCGGAGACGTATCCATAAGTATGCCTGCAGATTCTTCCCGTTTCAGACCGTCTGATCTTAGCCTTGCAGCAAGCTGATTTGCCTGTCTGTTCAATTCTCCGTATGTGAGTTTCTGTTCTTCATATATAACGGCAGGCTTATCCCGGTGACGTTCTGCCTGTTCTTCAAATAACTGCTGAACTGTAACATCTTCGGGGATTTCAAAATATGTATTATTAAATTCTTCAAAGATAATCTTTTCTTCCTCAGGAGGACACATCTTAATTTTTGAGATTTTTTTATCAGGTTCCGAGAGGGCATCATGTAAAATCTGGCAGAGGAGACTGTGAGTTCTTTCTATATTTTTCCAGGTGAATTTTTCCGTCTGATAGGCCCATTCAAGTTCAATATATTTTTTATTATCTTTTTCCAGAATATGAATTGCCATATCGGATATTTCATAACCGGGAACGATACGTTCAAGGGTTTTCCTTCCGTCTTCAGGCAGAGGCAGCCCTACAAGGGTTACATTCAAAAGATAATCCGGTCTTACGCCATATGTTTTTCTCAGTTCTCCCGCAAGAAGATCAAAGGGATATCTTGAATGGTTTTTTATAATATTATTCACATCGGAGCCGTTTTTTTGAACAAAACTGTTAAAATCCATGTCTTTATCCAGTTTTATTTTTAAAGGAATTGTACTTACGAACATTCCTGTCATCTTCTTCTGATCCGGTGTAGTTCTGTTGTGGTTTCCGCTTCCTATGACCGTTTCATCGGAAGAAGTAAGTCTGGATATATATATGGCAAGGCAGGAAAGCAGAATTTTAAAGACAGATGTTTTATATTCTCCGGAGTAACAATATATTTTTTCACTTAATTCATCCGGTATTTTAATACAGATAGATTTTGCGGAGATATTATCTGACTTTGCTTTTTTTTCTGAAAGATTTACCTCTTCAGGGAGCGGAGAAAGGTAATTCAACCAGAATTCTCTGTCTTTTTCCGCATCAGAAGACTCAAGGTATGCTTTCTCGTCCGAGATAAACCGGATATAGGAAGGATAGGATTTTTCTTCAGGTTCTTTGCCGTTTTTAAATACTTCATAATATTCTTCAATTTCTCTGAAGAGAAGATCCACAGTGCCGCCGTCTGAAATAATATGATGGATTTTCAGATAATATCCTTCTTCTGTGTCATTGAATTTCATCAGAAAAAAGCTGAAAAGGTCGCTGTCTGTAAGGACGAATGGTTCATCGGTTTCATTCCTGAGCCAGTCTTCACAGTTTTTTTCATCCTTATCGGAAAAATCCATAAATTCCGGCACATATTTCTCAAAGGGGGTTATATATTGCACAAACCTGGAATCTGCCTTCGTAAGTCTTATTCTGAGGCCTTCGTTCTGTTTAATTACTATATTTATAGCTTTCTCCAGAGCTGAGAAATCTATTTTCTCTCTGTATTTAACCGTAAAAGCTATATTTGCAAAGGATGTGCCTTCATATTTTTCTTCTGTAAACCATATTCTTTTCTGGGGGTGTGTCAGTTCATAATATTTCATTATATCCCTTCCTCTCTACTGTAAATCGTGACGCGTGACGCGTAACGCGTAACGGGAGAAAACCCTTTATTACAAAATTATGTGCTCACATCAGTATTTCAAACATACGTAACTCCTGTTATAAAAACCATGTATTGGAGTCTTCCTGACAAAAACCATGGCCGGTTCGGACACAACAAAGAATGAAAAGTTATTCCTCGCGTCACGCGTTACGCGTTACGCGTTACGATTCTCATATAAATTTTATACTGCCTCACGTATTATTTCATCATTTCTTCCGCACTCTTAATATCGGGAACTATATTAAACAGTTTATCAAATTTTGTTGTTTGAAAAACGCTAAATACCAGATCCGTCAGGGAAGAAATCACCAGGCATCCGCTTTTGTTTTTTATTTTTTGTCCCAGTATAAGTATAAGACGAAGGCCGGAACTGCTTATATAAGTAAGTTCCGACATATCCAGAATAATTTTTTTCACATCGTCCTCCGTTACTTGATTAAATTCCTTTTCTATATCATCACATTGAAATGTAGCAAGCTTTCCTTTTAACTTTAACACCGTTATACCATCATTTCTATTGATACGTTCAATCATAAATAATCTCCCTTCTTTATGTCTGGAAATAACCTCATCTTTGGCCATTTGAAAAAATATTAATGTAGAAATTAAGGGCACTCTGGTATAAAATTATACCAAACAAGAAAAAAAGATTGCCCAAAATGAACAATAATATTATAGCATTAATAGTACAGTTTATGATTATGTGTAGTAAAAAAAGTTGGTTAGAGTAATTCTAAAAATAAAAGTCTCAAATTATTCATCAATAAATTAAGAAAAATCCTGTTACCCGGTGGTACGGAGAAAAAATATCACGCAGCACAGATGTATTTATTCGCCTTAGTACCGCAACAGGTAAATAAGTACCCAAAAATTTCGCCAATTCCCTATGCAGTGACCTGATACCATTTCACCGTAGGGGCAGGCGCCTCTGCCTGCCCCGTACAGGGCAACCACGGGGGGTTGCCCCTACATTATTGGATACGAATTTATTTGGAGCGGTACTTAGAATGCCAAATAGCATGATGTAATCTGTAATATATATAATAAATTTTTTCGGAGTAACATGGGGTAACAGGATTTGATAAGGTTAATATTCAGGACAATACTTTTTAGAATCACTCTATACGGCCCCAGTTAAGTCTACCAGTTTTATGCCAGGATGCGTTATCCAAAATA
>CAYSLJ010000110.1:0-24503 GCA_964431735.1 uncultured Synergistia bacterium
AAACCATTTTGTCACGCAATAGGATCATATATTTTCCGGAAGAGTCCGGCCAGGGGCAGGTTTTAATATGGGTTCTAAATTATTTGGAGCGGTACTTAGGAACTGTCTGAAAATAATTACATCATAGTTATAATTTATATCGTGACGCGTAACGCGTAACGCGTGACGCGAGGATGATAACCGTTCTAACAATTTGCCGGAGTTATTTTTCTTACAGTCCTTAGTGAAAAGGAAATTTTTAATTTATGCAGAATTTTAATTCTTTACAAAAGAAGCTTTTTAGATTACAAATGGCATATAAGTTGCAATTATTTTTATAATATTGTTTGTTTTTTTAAGGAGGAAGTTAGTTGCGAATTTACAGAATATTTATTATTTTATTTCTATTAATCCTTACAGGATGCGAAGGAGGTCTGGATGAACTCGGTTTTGGCACAGGTTCTTATAAAATAGATGATTATGACGAAATTATAGCTTTTTATGCAAATAAATATAAAATACCTGTAAAATTTATCAATGCAGTAATCGAAACAGAATCGGCATGGGATAAAGATGCAGTTTCACCTTCAGGGGCAGAGGGACTGATGCAGTTAATGCCCGGTACTGCAAAAATGCTCGGTGTAAAAGATTCTTTTGATCCGAGACAGAATATAGCAGGAGGTACAAAATATCTCAGAATGTTGCTGAATAAATTTAATGGCAACTATAAACTTGCCCTGGCCGCATATAACGCAGGGCCTAGAACTGTTGAAAAATATAAAGGCATTCCTCCATATGAAGAAACCAGAAACTATGTGGACAGGGTTATGAGTCTTTATAAATCATCACAATAAAATCAACTATACTGAGAGAGTTACTGTTTTAATTGTACATATGAACATAGCGATAGAAGGAATAATAAAATTCAATCAAAACCATATAAAAAAATTAAATAATTATGGCAAAATTATATATTATCCAAAGAATTTACTGTCAGATGATTTTTTAAAACTCCTGAAAAACTGCGAAATAATTACAGTCGATAAAACATTTTACAATGACCTGATACCGGAGTTAAAAAAATTAAAATTAATATCTGTTTATGCGACAGGTTACGAGTTTATTGATATAAAACTGGCAAAAAAGCATGGAATAACGGTCTGTAATGTTCCCGACTATTCCTCCGATGCAGTGGCAGAACATATATTTGCCATGATCCTGACCTTATCAAAAAAATTGCAATATATGGAAAAAGAAATGAGAAAAGGTCTGTGGTGGACAGATCTTGAACCAGTAGCGGAATTAAAAGGAAAAACAATCGGTATAATAGGCTACGGGAATACAGGCAGAAGAGTAGAAAAAATCGCAAAAGCCTTTGGCATGAACATTATAATAAACACAAAAAATCCGGAAAAATACAGACACATAAAAACTTCTTCTCTGGAGGAATTACTTAAGAAATCCGATATAATAACTCTTAATCTCCCTTTAAATAATGAAACGAAACACCTCATTGACAGAGATAAAATCAATTTAATGAAAAGAGAAGCTCTCCTGATTAACTGTGCCAGGGGGCCTGTTGTAAATGAAAGAGACATCATAACAGCTCTGAAGGAAAAGAGAATTAAAGGTGTAGCTTTTGATGTATTTGAAAAAGAACCACTTCCGAAAGAAAGTGAATTATTCGAGCTTGAAAATATAATACTCACGCCTCATACAGCCTTTTACACAGAAGAAGCAATGAAAAGACTTAAAGATATCTGTATGAAGAATATTATTTCATTCCTCAAAGGAAAACCGGTTAATATAGTAAACGGTTAATCGTAACGCGCCCGGGGCGCGTTACGATATAAAAATTTATTTCATATTTCCCGGAAGCAGTTTCAGTTCTACCTCTGAAAATACCTGATTTGAAAACATTTTCAATCTGCTCACATTGCTTTTATTTTTCAAATTCTCTATAACCTCTTCATTTATTTCAACTCCGGCTTTTATAGTTCTATTTGCCTGATTTAAAATCATATTGATTTCTTCCTGTTTAAAATCCAGTCCTTCAAGCTGTTTTTTTAGTTCCACATCTGTAAGGGATTTATTGGCAAGAAATGCCAGTTTATCAACACATATTTGATTTCTTACTTTTTCTATAGTGTCTTCTGTAATCTCATACCAGTCTTTAATGGTTATTTTTGCATTATTAATAATTGTTTTAATCTCTTCCTGGGTGAAGGTTATTTTTTTAAATTGATTGGCCAGCTGCACTGTAGACAGTATTTCAGCATTTTCATCAATATCAAAAAATACCTTTATTCTGTCGACCAGTTCATTGGAAAATGATAGAAATTTCAGATAATTCATAAAGAATTTATTACTTTTTTTCCATAATCTATTAATATTCCTGGCATAAGCATATATAGCTGCGTCTATAAATCGCCCTTTCATAAATTTTTTAAAGAGTCTCCAGAAACTGTAAAATTTCTTATGCCCTGTTACCTGCATTTCCTGAAGTTTAACAGGAGAGAAATTTTCAGGCCAGAAAGTGACATGATGACCGTCATAAAGGGACCAGTCATCTGTAAATATTCTTCCTCCCTCTTTGAGTTCTTTATAAGTTCTTGTTCCCGGTAAAGGGGTAAGTATAAGGAACTGAACCGTAGTAATACCTGAATATTTTGCAAAAGAAATTGTTCCTTCCAGTGTTTCAGGTGTATCTGTGTCAAGACCGAAGACAAACATGCCATGAACAGGGATTTGCTTTCTGGTAAAAGCCTCTACACCCTGTTTTATTTCTTCTGCAGTCTGACCTTTATTCATTAATTTTAATGTATCGGGATTTAATGATTCTATACCTATAAATACTGTCTGACAGTTAGTAGCTTTCATAAGGTCAAGGAGTTCTTCGTCTTTTGAAGCATCTATACGAACCTGTGAACACCATGAAAATTTCATTTTTCTACTGACAAATTCCCTTAATAATTCTTTCAACCATTTCTTATCTGCAGCAATATTATCATCATAAAAGAAAATATTATATTCTTTGCTGTTATACTTCTCTACTTCCCGAAGGACTCTCTCTATACTTTTATGACGAAATTTTCTCCCGAACATATCTGTAACGGAACAGAAACAGCAATCAAAAGGACAGCCTCTGGTAGCCTGAAGAGGTATTACTTTTTTCCCGCGAACAGTACAATCATTCATACCCTTTACAATTGAAAAATCCGGTATCGGTATATCATCCAGATTGTTTACCTTCGGAGCATGGATATGGTGTATCTCTTCTCCCCTCACCAGAAGTCCCGGTTGCGATTTCATAGTTTCTCCCCTGTCAAGTGCTTCTACAAGGTCGGGAAAAATATTTTCTCCTTCTCCTAAAACAACATAATCAGCATGATTTATGGCTTCTTCCGGCATAAAAGTCACATGAGGCCCGCCCATTACCACTGTTATTCCTTTTTCTCTCAATCTGTCAGCAAGAGCATAAGCTCTGACTGCCGTAGATGTAGTGGAAGAAATTCCGACAAGCTGAACTTCTTCAAAATATTCATCTTTTACAGGATGAATTTCTTCTGCTATGACCGTTACGTCAAAACCTTTTTCTTTAAGTATTGTTCCCAGAATAATAGTTCCAAGCCTCGGCACAGGGGTTAGACTGAAAATATGAACATCGGGGGATTTTGGTTCTACCATTACAATTCTGTTTATTTTTTTCACGTTCTTCTCTTTTCCAGAGATTATTTTTCAGAACCATTGAGAAAAGGCTCTATAATCTCTTTATATTTATTTTTTTCTGGTTTTAATATGGGACTTAAATTTATATATAAATTTCGCCTGTATTTTTGTTATACCTTCCCATCTCTTCAATGATTTTTTTAAATCATTCATTCTTTCAATCAAATTTTTCTGCTGTACTGAAAATTCATCAAGCGATTGTTCCATTTCCTCTTCACCATAAGTGAGCAATTCTTCCTGCAGTCTATCATCAGGGAGTAACAGGAGATTCATATTTTTTAATTCTTCCACAGTATATCCAAAGAGCTGTAATTCCCTTATTCTATAGCAAATTTCAACAAAAGATTCCCGATACAGCCTGAACCCTCCTTCAGACCGGGCATCAGGGTTAATAAGCTCCTTTTCTTCCCAGTATTTCAGAGTTCTAACACTGATACCACTTCTTTCTGCAATTTCTCCTGCAGTCAATAATTTACCCTGCAAATCTTTTTTCTTATTACCTCCAGGAAGTCCTACTCTGCTGGTAATCTGTTTTAAAGCATCATAATCATATCCCAGTTCCATAAGAGTTTTCAGTTTTTCTGCCTGAAGTAAATTCTCATCACTGTAATAGGGTCTATCTTTATCATAATAGCCGGCAGGATATAAAAGTCCGTATTTACTCCATTTATCAAGGACTTCCGGCTCCACATTAACTCTATTAACTATATCATCACTGGTGTAAAGACTGACTAAATCTTTCACAGATACCTCCTTTTTATATTTATACAATCACGTATTTGATTTATCGTAAGTGTACATATACGTATAGGTACATTATATATTACCAAAAACATAAAGTCAAGTGAGAAAAAAATCACAATGCAAGGAATCACAGATGTAATACCTTATACAGTAAAGGTTTTTCAAAATTCCACAAAAATCACTTTTCACTCATCGTTGTGATATAACCGGTCATATCTGTCAGGGTTTACAGCTTTTCCTCAATACCTTCCCTGCCTTATCGGACAAAACCTCTCCCCTGTCCAGTAAGATACGGCCGTTCACTATAACATATTCAATACCGTCAGGGTATTTATGAGGATCTTTATAGGTTCCTCTGTCTTCTATAGTGTTCCTGTCAAATACAACCAGATCAGCTGCCATGCCATGCTTTATAATACCTCTATCAGTAAGGCCAAGCATTCGGGCCGGCAGAGATGTCATCTTTCTTATTCCTTCTTCAAGAGGAAACAGTCCTTCGTCCCTACTGTATTTGCCGAGAACTCTTGGGAATGTTCCATAGGTTCTGGGGTGCGGTTTGCCTCTAAAAAGAGGTCCTTCAGTGGCGGAAGCAGAAGCATCGTTACCTATTGAAGTAAAAGGATCTTTCATTACACGGCGAACGTCTTCTTCATCCATACTCATATAGATTGCTCCCACACTTCCCTCTTCTTCAAACAACAGATCAAGTATGAATTCAAAGACATTTTTTTCTCCTTCTCCCGCTATTTCATATATGTCCCGTCCTTCGTGTTTCTTATTTTTTTCCAGATTAACACAGCTTATAAGCACTTTTCTTCCGTTTATATATCCTCTGTAATTCATTTCTTCAAGTATTTTTTTTCTTATACTTTCATTGTTCAACCTGGAAAGAAATGCATCTGTTCCTCCGTCCTGGGCCCAGTCTGGAACCATCATAGAAAGGCCTGTAGCAGAAGCAGTATAGGGATACTGATCGTGCTGTATATAAAGTCCTTTGCTTCTGGCATTTCCTATCATTTCCAGAACCTGAGCGGTTTTCCCCCAGTTTTTCTCTCCTGCTGCCTTCAGGTGTGAAATCTCGACAGGAATCCCTGCTTCTACTCCTATTGTAATTGCCTCTTTTACGGCATCAAAGAGCGTGTCTCCTTCACCTCTTATATGGCTTACATAAAAACCTCTCGTTTCTCCCAGGGTTTTTCCCAGCTCTATCAATTCTTCAGTGGGTGCATAAGAGCCGGGAGGGTAAATAAGACCGGTAGAAAGCCCTGCAGCGCCCTGTTTCATAGCCTTATAAAGTTCCTCTTTCATTCTGACCATTTCATCTTTCGTAAGGCGTCTGTCAGATCCGTCTGCAACACTTCCACGAAGTGTTCCATGACCGACCAGAGATATGACATTCACAGAAATCCCCTGTCTCTCCAGAAGATTAAAGTATTCGTTCAGCTCACTCCATGTTACATCCATATCAAAATCTCTTTTAAATTCTCTGCGGATTTCATCGAGAGAGCTTCCGTAAAGAGGTGCAAGGGAATAACCGCAGTTACCTGTCACTTCAGTAGTAATGCCCTGATGTATCACACTGGGAACTCTTCCGTCTACAAGTAATGCCATATCGGAATGACTGTGAATATTTATAAATCCAGGGCACAGACAGAGGTTCTCTGCATCTATTACTCTTATGGCAGATTTTTCCATCAAGCCTTCTTTCGGATATACAATAAAGCCGGATGAAACACCGATATTTCCCATTACAGGTCTGTTGCCAAGGCCGTCATAAATTGTTGCACCTTTAAATAACATATCAAGTTCCGTAAAAATCACCTCAAAATATTAAGATTTATATTGCCGAACCAGAGGATGACCATAATTATTATGCCTCCTATCACTGTTACGGCAGAATAAAATTTGATTAACCGGGGAGAAGTAATATCTTTCTTTTTTTTCATAAAAAGCCCCGGATGTTCTGAAAGGAAATCTGCGCCATGCCTGAAATGAATCCAGTATCCACCCCATAACCATATGATTAAAAAAGATGCGTAAAAAGCAAGTACAGCAGGATTGAAGTCAGACGGTCTGATATAATCGAATACTGTAGCAGTTAAACCGGATAATATTCCCGCTCCCATAATAAACCATGGAATGTTTGCATAGATTATGAAGGTTTTTATGAGTCTGTTATAACCATCTTCACGGCCGGGATTCTCTGCAATATATTTCCGGGACTTAATTTTTAAATTATTTGCATTTATAAGATTCACTATTATTATAAAAAACCAGAAATATTTAAATATCATAATGGCACAGGGATTTTTGGGATTATAAGGATGTTCAGGATTTTGTTTACCTGAACTTCTGAGTTTACCATTAATATTTAACGAAACCTTTTTCCCTTCACCCTTCACTAATATATGATTTTAACACAGAGAGACTAAATTGTCTATCACCGGTAAAGCAATCACTATTTAATTTCCTTAACCTATTGCATTCTTCAAAAAATTTTCGTATGATTACAGGATAACTAAAAAGCTAGAAGCTGACTGCTGATAGCCGACTGCAATAAAAAAAGGAGACACCTATGAGTAAAAAAAGAAACATTACCATTGATGACATGTTCAGGTTCAAACTTATTAATTCACCTGAAATCTCACCTGACGGAGAAAAAATAGTCTTCACTTACAAATGGACACTTCTGAAAGAAAACACCTATTATTCCAATCTCTACATGGCTGATTTAAAAAAAGACAGAGTATATCAATTCACATACGGAAATCATAATGATCTCTATCCTCTATGGTCACCTGACGGGAAACATATTCTCTTCAGAACTGACAGAAATAAAGAGAAAAAAGGTCTCTGGATTATAGACGCCGACGGAGGCGAAGCAAGACCTCTCATTACGGATAAAGGATCTATAGGAGAATATATATGGTCTCCTGACAGCAAATATGTTTACTATACATTCAGAAAATTAGATGATCCCCTTCCACGGGAACATATAAGCAATGACCCTGAATATAAAATCAAAGATGAAGATCAACCCTACAGCATTATAGATGAAATTCCTTACAAAGGGAAGAACGGACAGATAAAAGCAAAGGGTAAATTTAATATATACAGTTTCGAAATCGCTACAGGGAAAAAACAACAGCTTACAAAGGAAAAATATGATGACTTCAATCCCTGTATTTCTCATGACGGTAAAAAATTGGCTTTCTGTTCAAACAGATCTGATGATCATATAGAAGATCATGAAAACAATGATATTTATGTTATGGATATTAAAACTAAAAAGGTCAAAAAGATTACAGATAAATGGGGTATGAAAACAGGTCTCTGCTGGTCAAAAGACGAAAAGTTTATCTTCTTTACAGGCCACCATGCGCCCAGAGGAATGAGCGCTCCCGAACATCTGAAGCTCTATAAAATTCCTTCTGAAGGCGGAAAAGTAACCCTTCTTACGAAGGATTTTAACGGCTATGTAAGTAACATGCTCATAGGAGATACAAGAGAATTTGATGATATAGTACAGCAGCCTATGTTTACAGATAAAGACAAAAATATTATCTTCTGTGCAAGCTATGAAGGAGGCTGTTATTTATATAAAGTATCCACAGAAGGGGGAAAACCTGAAAGAATTGAAGAGGGACGTCATGAAATAGTATATTACTCCATGGATAAATCAGGGGAAAATATAGCAGTGCTCAGAGGCGACATGACGAACCTTTCAGAGGTTTATCATTATAAGAAAAAGAAAGATAAATGGGAAGTTAAAAAATTAACTTCCTATAATGATTTTGTATTGAAAGAAACTACCGTTACAGAACCGGAAGAGATATGGTTTACTACCAGTGAGAAAGTGAAAATTCAGGGATGGCTCTTGAAACCTCCGAAGTTTGATCCTGAGAAAAAATATCCTCTTATCCATGAAATACATGGCGGTCCTCATATCCTTTACGGATATACCTTCTTCCATGAAATGCAGTATTTTGCATCGAAAGGTTACTGTGTTCTCTTTATCAATCCGAGAGGAAGCAAAGGATATGGCACTGAGTTTGCCGCACCTATCGATGGTCACTGGGGAGGCCCTGATTTTACGGATCAAATGGAATTCCTTGATCATGTTATAAGTCTCGGTTATATAGATAAAGACAGACTCTTTGTGACAGGCGGTTCATACGGAGGCTATATGACAAACTGGGTCGTAACACAGACAGACAGATACAGAGGTGCCGTATCACACAGAAGTGTTTCAAACTGTGCAACAGTTTTCGGCGTATCTTCCGGTTGCTATCATTTCGAACAGAATTTCGGCGGTGTGCCGTGGAGAGATGCACAGCATTATATAGACAGATCGCCTCTCTACCAGGTAGAAAATGTCAAAACTCCTATTTTAATTATGCATTCGGAAAATGATCATCTTACTCCTATATGTGAAGCAGAACAGTTCTTTGTAGCACTGAAATATTTAAAGAAAAAAGCAAGGTTTGTCCGCTTCAAGAATGAAACTCATGAACTGTCAAGAGGAGGAAAACCTACAAACAGAAGAGCAAGACTTGATCTGTCTCTTGACTGGATTAAAAACTGCCAGCAGTCTGTAAGTGGCACACATTCGTATTGAACTTAATTTCATAAATCCATTAATAATCGTTCCGGGTTCCGGGTGTTGGATTAAGAAGTTTTAAAACCCGGAACCTGGAACGCATAATCTATTTAACTATAAAGCCAGTAAAAACGAGGAAATTATAAAAAGTGCAAAAGTATAGTAAAATAGTGGGTATAATTTATATGAGAATCGTCACAGGTAAAGCGTTACCCGTGACAGGAGGAACAAATTCTTATATTTCGTTGTGACCGGTTCGGTCATAGTTGTTTTCAGGAGAAACGTTATGGTGGTTTATAAATCCATACAGGAACTGAAGGAATATCTGTGGAAGACCGTAGATAAAGAACGTCTGCTTGATACACTGGAAGAAATAGAAGACAGGCTTTTTAATATAGAAGATAAGCTTACAGATAAAAAAATGGGGAAAAAAATCGTAGATGGTATTCTCAAGGTTCTGGATAGTACACGATATTTACTGGAAGAAAAGCAGTTTTTAGACAGAGAAATATGGTCTCATCTATCAGCTTTAATATATCTGTTCAACAGGCTTGACAAAAAAATCAAATTTTCTTCTGATATGATCAATACTGCCATATCAACAAACCTTGCCAGAAACCTTCCTGTGTACAATCAGCATGAAAAATTTATCAGTAATCAATCAGGCTTTACTTTTCATAAAAATTCTTTTCCTGTCAATGAAACTCCGGGAAAGCAACTTTTACCGGAAAGAGATTTCAAGCAATCATTTAATGTGGTAAAAGATTTAAGAATTATAAAAGATTTAAGACTTCAGGCAGAAAAATCAGATAGAACACAGGAAGAGCAAATTACAGAGAATGAATTCCACGATAAATCAAAAGTAATATTTAATATTGATATAAAATCAACTGCATTACCTTCACAGACAGGAACGGGAATGAACCCTCTGGAAGCTGATTTATTATATTCCGTAAGTCCTCCTGTTGATAAAATCACTATTCTGGATAGATTGATTAAAGCAGGAAGTTTTTTTCTTTCTGACAGTTCTACATTGATAGATCTTGAAGACAGCCTGGAAGAAACATATCAGGAAATAACAGAAATAAAGGAAAAAGAAATTAATATCTGTGAAGATAATGAAGAAAAAAATAAATTTATTGAAACGGTGGAGGATATTCTGGAGACCGTATCTTTAATGAAAGATTCTATTGAAGAAAAGGAAATAAACAAAGAAATAGATTATTTTTTAAAAGAGCTTCAGGCTCTGAATAAGGATTTCATCGAACTTTACAGTACAATGGACAGGAAAAATGAAACAGAAGGGAATAGTTTAAGAATAAAAGATGATTCTATCAAATCAGTTAATTATAAAGCTGTAGAAGATATGATACAAAAATTCTTTAATAAAGAAATTGCCCCTGATATTATTGATTCTTTTCTGGAAAAAATGATAAAAAATGCCATGAAAAACAGAAAATCCTATGAAAATATTTATTCCGGCAGTAATATACGTTCCCCGGAAGATCAATTAATCATAGAAGGTAACAAAAAATGGGAAGAAGGTCTTAATTATCTTTATGACCATTATATGGATATGGATGAAAATACTGTTAATAAAGCTCTTAATATGTTATATGAGGCAAACAAAAAACTTCTTGCCGCACAAATACTATAATCTTTGTTTTGAAGACCTTTTAAGCGCTTCCATCAGTTCCGGTTCAATCTGAAACCCCAGTTCATTAATTTTCTTTACATCTTTCCATGCCAGGTCATATTCTTTTTTCATATAATATGCATATGCCCTGTTATTATATGCCATTGCATAATGAGGATCGATGTTTATAATATGCGTAAAATCATTTATAGCTTTATCATAAGCTCCTGTTTTATTATAGATTACACCCCTGTTATTATATGCATTTATGCAATTCGGATCAATATTCAGAGCCATAGTAAAGTCGAGTGCAGCTTTATCATATTCTCCTGTGACCATATATACATAACCACGATTATTATAAGACAATACATAGGCCGGATTAATGCGTAAAGCCTCTGTAAAATCAGCCAGAGCCATTTTATATTGCTTCTTTTTAGTATATGCAGAGCCTCTGATGTCATAAGCTTCCGCATATAAAGGATCTACCGTTACAGCTCCATTAAAATCTGATATGGCTTTATCATATTCACCTCTGTTATAAGCTATAGTACCACGGCGGAGATAAACCATAGAAACAGGATACTTACTCAATATATCATTCCACAAACTCATTGTATCCTTCCAGACATTAGTTCTCTGCCAGGTTACATAAGATTGAACAGCTATTATTATAATCAAACATATTATCAGATTTACTTTAATCATTCTGTGGTACTGTCTATTTTTTAAAAATTTAAACAGCAAAAGTGAAATCCAGAGTGAAATGCCAAGAGAAGGTAAATAAAGATATCTATCTGCCATATAAAAAGGAAGAATTATTAATATTTGAGATACAGGCAAATAGAAAATCATAAAGAAGCTAGCAGAAAAAAACAGTTCTCTGGATTTTAATGATGAATATATAAAAACACCTGTAACTGACAAAAAAATTATAAGAGAGACGATAAAATTTTTATCTATTTCAATATTATATATGGCACTTAATTTGTCAGGCCAGAACAGCAACCGCATATATTTCCCGAAGACTATTATGGCTATATATATATTATTATATGAACTTGCTTCTTCTATCATCTTTAATCGTGTTTCCTGGGCATTCATTAAAAATAACGTCACCTCAAGAATAAATATGATTAAAAAAAATGGTAATAAAGAACATGTCCTGTAAAATATACTCTTTTCTCTCAATTTTGACGGGAAACAATAAAGATATAATATAAAAATTAACGGTGTCATAAATCCTAACGGGTGTGTTAATATGGCAGGGATAAAGAAAAAAATGGACAGAAAGAAATAAAGAAAAAACCTGTCCGTATGACGGCTGGCAACGATAAAAAAGTAAAAAGACAGAAAAAAGAATATACTTACTGTTAAATGAATTCTGCCGGAGATCCATGCTACAGGTTCTACATGAAAAGGATTAACGGCAAAGATTAAAACCGTTATAAAGGGTATATATTTATCCTTAAATAATTCAAAAATAATCAGATAGATGAGTAAAAGATTAATTATATAGAAAATTAAACTTGTAAGGTGATAACCAAAAGGATTTAACTTCCATATTACATAATCTATCAGTGCAGGTATTCCAGCTACGGGAGTATAGGTATTACCATGTGCAATAACACCATGTGGATTGAATATCTCTTTTAAAGCTTCCCATGTCAGACGATACATATATGTGTAATTATGAATATAAGTTGTATCATCTAAATCGACAAAATCATTATTCAGGGAATCACCATAAATTACTATTGTAAGTAAACATATTAATAATAGAGGCAGTATTTTTTTAATAATATACCCTCCTCAGGAGTTTTCACAAAATAACTACATCATATTTACAGTTCATATCGTGACGCGTGACGCGTAATGCGTGACGGGAGGATACATTATTTTGATCCGCATATATCTTCCAGTCTGTTTTCCAGTATTCTTACTGTCCAGATCTTCCATGTTTTATCTAGACTGCAACTGTAAAGCTCTTTTCCATTTGAAGAGAATTTAACACTCAGAACCTGATCATCATGACCGCGAAAAATAAGAGGACCTATATTTTTCTTTCTATCCCAGAAATAAATGGCTCCTGTCTCGGAAGCTGCTGCAATAAGATTTCCTTCATAATCTGCAGAAACGCCATGTAACGTTCCTGTCAATTTATTTTCCCATATTACTTTACCTGAATTCAGCTC
Organism: uncultured Synergistia bacterium; assembly: GCA_964431735.1. Lineage (GTDB taxonomy): Bacteria > Vulcanimicrobiota > SpSt-956 > SpSt-956 > JAKJGF01 > CALARM01. Next base: position 12,884 of record CAYSLJ010000110.1, read on the forward strand.
AAGAATTTTTATATAACCGGCAAAATCTCTTACAAGTATTTCTTTATTATTTTTTATAAAACACGCAAAGGTTCCTTCTTTGAAATCTTTATATTCATGTTCCAGAGAATATTTCTGTCTTATATCCCATAATTTAACCGTATGATCATAACTTCCTGTAAGAAGATATTTACTGTCAGTAGAATAGCAAACAGTTGAAACATATTCACTGTGGGCTTTAAAAGATTTAATTTTCTCCCATGTAACGGTTGAATAAATCTGAACTGTGCCGTCAAAACATGCAAGGGCTATCTCAGGATCTGAAGGATTTACTGCCATAGACAAAACCCTTGATGGAACGGCAAGTGTTTTAAAGTGGCTGTAATCCTTTGAAAAATATATGGATACCTCTGGAGTAAAATCTGATATAATAATCCATTTTCCATCAGCACTGAAGATAGTGCAATCAATAAAATCCGCTGTATTTAGAGAAGTAATCTCCTCTCCCGTTTTAACATTCCATATTCTTACTACTTTTTCATCTGTCCCTGTTGTAACAAGTTTTGTCAAATCAGGACTTAATTCAATTTTACTAAAACCGGTATTTCCTTTTACTTCTTTAAATGCCTTGATTATAATGGCAGATTCTTTTATTTTATCCTTATCAACATACTCCTTATAATTCCCTATATAATCCATTATAATTGCAAGTGCTTCTTCTCTCATATTTTTTTCCAGATCAGAAGAAACTACTCTGTTAACTGTAAGATAAATATTTCCCCACTCTGTTTCAGCAGATAATAAACTCTGAGCTTTAACAAGAGAGGCTATTAATTGAATGGTAAAATTCCCCGGTTTCTGAACAGCAGCTTTCTTCACTAAAGTCAGAGAATCTGACGTTTCCACTTCTCCTCCTGTCTGTGCAGCAGGACTCAAATTAAAATAATCATCCATTGACAGCATATAACCCAGACAGAGAATTTCTTCAGAAGACAGATCGCTTATTTTAAGTTTTTCAGGCCCTTTATTTAATTTCCTGGCCATTAAATCAATAAAAATCTTACCGTTATCTGTTCCGTTTATATTCCATCCCATAGCATTGATAACAGCAATACGAACATCAAGAGGTTCATAGGGATCTGTAATAAAATTGAATATATCTTCATTCAATGGTGCTCCCTTTGCACTGTTCACCTGCTCTATATCTATATAAGCCTTATAAAACTCTGTAGAAGTAAGAGGAGAATCGGCAAAAGCCGGTAAAGACAACAAAAAAATTAAAAAAATTACACAGATAAAATATTTTTTCATAATATATTCCTCCTTTTTATTTTTAACATTATAACACTTTAACTCGACTTTGGCCATTCTATTTAGTATTTAAGCCTTATAAAAAATCATTTTATTAAGAGCCTATCCGAAAAGTCGCCCCATAGCTTCCCGCTCCCAGACTCTGAAGACACTACTCACTATTCACTGCTCACTCATTAATTATGAATTATTATAAAAGTAACTATAACTTTTCTATCCAGAATTTCACCGATCTAAAAAAATACCTTTATGTTCAATAAATCCTGCTTTCTGACATAAAAAAACGGAATCAGTTATTGAATATTTTCCAGATTGATGTATAATATATTGAATATTTCAAATATTGGTGAAGGTGTAATTTTATTGTTATGAACAGCCAGAATAATGTAGAAGACCTCTTTTATCCCTGTATTAACTGTGGTTCCCTCAACAGAAGAAGTTCAAAATTTTGTAGAAGTTGTGGTAATAACCTGGTAGCAGAAGTTTCTGAAAAAAAAGATACATCTATTATCTCCGCTCTTTGCCAGGATAAAATTTCATTTTTTACCAACCTCAGAGAATCTTACCATATGGAAATAGATGATTTGAGCGATTTTTTAAGTTATCAGCAATATTTGTTTGAAGCATCGGAAAAAGGTCTTGCTATAATTCACAGAGATACAGGCCGTTTTATTGCAGTAAATTCAAGATTTGAAGAAATAACAGGTTTTTCAAGGATTAAACTCAAAGAAGAAAACTTCATATCACTTATTTCAGAACTTAATAAAGTAAATAAAAAATATGATATGCCATCTATATTACAAATTAAGGAATTTATCATATTCAGCAGTATTTATGAAAAAATATGGGTAAGTGTGACGGAATATTCTGGTATCTTTGAAAACAATTCGATTTTACTTACCCTTGATTATAAAAAAGAAAGTAAAACAAGGCTTGTCAGTCCTGCTACAAAAAAACTCAATCTTATAGCAAGAATATCTGAAGATATAAACAGTTCCCTTAATATAGAGGATATACTGGCCAGTACCCTGGAAAAGGTAAAAAGTATAACAAAATCTGACGTAGCTTTAATAATGTTCATGGATAATCATAAGAAACTGTTACCAATAGCATCCAGCGGCATAAGTGAAACACTGGTTGAAAATCTGAAAACCCTTACCATTGAATCTGACAGAGGCAGCAGAGCCAGAGCTCTTTCTCTCGGAAAAACAGTAATGGCCAGTTTAAATGAAACCACATCACTTACAGGACAACTTGTATTGAGTGAAAATTTATTATCTATGGCAACTATTCCTTTAAAATCCAAAGATGAAGTCATAGGTATCATGAGCATAGGAAGCAGACGAAAAGAAGATTTTACAGAATATATCGAATTACTTGATGTAATAGGTAATCAGGTGGCAATAGCCATAAAAAACTCAAGACTCTATATTCAGGTCAAGGAACAATTAACTGAACTGGAAGAAAAAAATCGAAAGTTAAGAGAACTTGAACAGACTAAAGAAAGACTGACCAGAATGATAGTACATGATTTAAAGAGCCCTCTTACCGGTGTAATGTCCTATGCAGAGTATTTACAACTTAATAATACCGTAAACGATCCAAAGTTAACAAAAATCTATCAATCCATTTATACAAGTTCACAGGATATTTTAAGAATGGTTATTAATCTCCTTGAAATAAGTAAAATGGAAGAAGAAAAACTTGCTTTAAAACTCACAGAAGTAAATCCCGGCGAAATTCTTCAAAGAATAAAAGAAGAAATGCAGATTAAATTATTAAAGAAAAAACTTGAATTCAAAGTATCAATGCCGGATAATCTGACTGTACCATCAGACAAGGATTTATTTTATAGAATAATGACAAATCTGATTGATAATGCAATTAAGTATTCTGCCACAGGTGGAACTATTACAGTAAAAATTATACCAAAGAACAAGAAAAATAAGATATTATTCTGTATCCTTGACGAAGGGAAAGGTATACCGGAAGGATATCGTAAAAAAATCTTTGAAAGCTTTTTTAAATTAGATGCAGAAGAATGCGGTATTACCACATCAACCGGCATAGGTCTTACATTCTGTAAACTTGCTGTAGAATCTCATGGAGGAAAAATCTGGGTTAAAGAAAATACTCCTCATGGCAGTAAATTTTATTTTACTCTTCCAGTTTTATCAGTTACAGATTAACAGTCAGGAGTTGTCAGGAAATAACTACATCATGTTTACAATCGTAACGCGTTACGGGAGGATACTAATTGTTCTAATAATTTGCCAGAGTTATTTTCTTACAGTCCTTACCGGTTATTCACTCTTCATTTTTCATGCCTCACAACTCACGCATTTAAAATCTCTCTGAACTGTTCAATTGTATATAAAATATCTTCCTCTGTAATATAATAATGTGTTACAAGCCTTATCGTTTCTTTTGATGTATCCCAGCATAGTATGCCTTCTTTTTCAAGTTTTTTTACAAATACAGGGGCATCTTTTATATTAAAAAATACCATATTTGTTTGAACAGTATTCAGATCAATTGTGATTCCAGGCATTTCTGATATAGCCTGTGCAAGTATTGAGGCATGTTTGTGATCTTCAGAAAGCCTTTGAGTCATTTCCTCAAGAGCAACTATGCCGGGGGCAGCTATTATTCCGGCCTGTCTCATACCTCCGCCGAGCATTTTTCTGTTTCTTCTGGCTTTACCTATAAATTCCCTGGTACCACATAACATTGACCCGACAGGAGCACATAAACTTTTGGAAAGGCAGAACATTACAGAATCTACATACCGTGTTATTTCCCTGACATCTTTCTTCAGATAAGTTCCTCCATTAAAAAGCCTTGCTCCGTCAAGATGAATTTTAATATTATGTTTCATGGCTATATCATGATATTCTTTCATTACCTCCAGGGGTATAACAACACCCCCTGCCATACAGTGAGGACTTTCAATACATATCAGTTTAGTCCCTGCCATATGGTCATCTTCTATATTGATTTTTTTTCCCACTTCTACAGGGTCCATAATCCCATATTTTCCATGTAATGTTTTTGTCTGAACTCCGGAAATAGCAGCAGAACCACCGAGTTCATGAATAAATATATGGGAAATTTCTTCCACAATAATTTCATCGCCCGGTACGGTATGGGATTTAATAGCAATTTGATTTCCCTGTGTCCCGGAAGTCACAAGAAGAGCATCTTCCTTACCGGTAACAGTGGCAGCCAGTTTTTGCAATCTATTCACAGAAGGATCTTCACCCATTACATCATCTCCAAGAGGTGCTTCAAGTATGGCTTTCCTCATATTCTCAGTCGGCAGAGTAACAGTATCACTTCTATAATCTATAATTTTTCTCATATATATTCCTCTTTCTATCGTAACGCGTGACGCGTAACGCGTGACGCGAGGAAAGTTTTGTCGTTATTATATATAAATTAACAGTTCAACATGAATAAATGAATCTCCTTCTGCCACCTGTAACATAGTGGACTACAGTAAAAAGTGACAGGTAATTTTACATATATAGTGAAAAGGGAAAAGGGAAAAGGGAAAAAATCGGTCATAACGAAATATAAGCATGTTTTCCTCCCGTAACGCGTTACGCGTTACGCGTTACGCTTCCCACATAAATCCCTGTCAAAAAGAAACTTGAGTTTTTACTCTCTTTCTGATAAAATACACAGTAAAATAACATACCGGCAAAGGAGAGCTTATATGGGTAAAATGTGGATAAACCCGGATTTCAAAGGTGTTTATGAGAAAAAAACCTCTGAAGGGAAAGACAAAACTGATAAAAAGTCAATAAAGAAACCTCTGCAAAAATCTGATAAATTTAAGATTAACGATAGAAAAAAAACCAGAACAAATCCCAGTGAAGCTTATATTAATAGAAAAATAAAAGAACGACATTCTATTATACTTAAATTCATTGACAACGAAACATGTGAGGGGATTATAGAATGGGTCGATCAACGATATATGAAAATCCGGCAAAACCATGACGGTAAAGGGTTAGTTATAGAAAAAAGAGCTATCAAATATATAAAGCAGACAAAAAAATCCGGAGCGGGGCAGTTGAAAGGTTGAAGAGCTACAAAAATTCACCTCTTCAACTCTTCAACAAATTAGAGGTTGTCAAGAAATAACCTCATCATATTTACAGTCTATATCGTGACGCGTAACGCGTAACGCGTGACGCGAGGATGATAACCATTCTAATAATTTGCCAGGTTTATTTTCTTACAGTCTCTTAATTAACAGAGATTCCTTTTCATTAATAAATAGTCATGTTATGGCATCCTGAAATCTATTTCATGCCACTCTTTACCATCCCATTGATAGGCGACTACTTTATGAGCGAAATCTTTCTCTGAGTATACATAATCTACTCTGGCATCAGATTTTTTTCCGCTGTAAAAAACTTTTTTATCCATGACAACAGGTTTGGAAATACGTTCAAGTTTCATTTTTCCCTGACGGCCGGTAAAAACCATAACCTGTTTATATCCATGTTTGCGTTTTTCTCCATTGTCAAGAACTTTATATAAATCTTCTTTAGTATAACTTTCTATACCAAACTTGCTGTCAATCTTATCTACAAGATCTTCCCATCTTTCTTCATTCATTTATTTTTTCTCTCCTTCAATTTTATAAGAAGTCATTTTATTCATCTCATCAGTCATTTCATGTCTGTCTCTTATACCTTCAATTTTATTAATTGTTTTTCCCTTTACAGGATCTTCAAAAACTATAGTAGGAGTTCCTGATATAGAATAAGTATCCTGTAGTTCAGGGTTGTTATCAAGGTCTATCCTGACACAGACAAAACGGTTACTTAACCCTACAACCTTATAATAGCTATAGGTCTCTTTCTCCATCTTTTTATCCCAGTCACTCCACGGGGTAAAAAAATGGATCATTAATAATTTCCTGGATTTCACCGCTTCCTTTCTGGCTTCATCAAGGGATGACATCCAGGTTATTGTTGCATCCTGCACAGGTATGCCGGTAGGAGTATTATTATCCTCCCGGCATCCTGCAGAATAAATTACAATAAATATTAAAGTATATATTATAAAATCTTTAATACATACGGTTTTCATTGTCCAGTGAACCAAGCCATGGATTATTCTCTTTAAAAATAAACCCGCATTCATATTTCCTGATAAATTGACGCCTCAATTCCTGTGTGGGGAAAAGAAACTTCAGTTTGTTGACATCTTCTTTAAGGGATTTTATATAATTCTCACGGGCTTTTTTGAGCAGTTCTACTATACTGTATAAAAAGCCTGTATCTTCATGCATTTCTTCTTCTATCATCTCATAAACATCTTCATGAACTTCCATAATTTCCTTTTGCTCTTCATCTATGTAAGGAAGGTCATTGGGACTTTCTGCCGTTAAAGCTTTAAATATAATAAGATACTTATCCTTTGAAAGTTTCAGGTAAAGTCTTATAGGGCCTTCAATATAAAGCTCTATGGTACGGTCAAAAAATTTCTCCAGATCCACTATGAATTCATCCAGTTCATCCTGATCTTCCCAGGTTTTTAAATAGGCATATAATCTTACAAGATCATCATCGTGGAGGTCATCTTCTTCTCTTTCTGAATAAGTTGTAGCTATATCTACCGATCTGTCAAGATAATTCAGATAGACCTCACCTCTCTTATTAATGGTGCCGAAATACCTGAGCCAGTTCAAGAAATTATCAACATGTTCCATAAAAAGCGTTTGAAATTCATTGAGCTGTAATAATTTTATTATAGAATTGCTCCAGTGGCTATGAGGATATTTCTTTAAAAATCTTCTGATACCACTGTCATATATATCGAAACGGCTTCTTTCTTTCAGTGCTCTGAAACTGGAGAGATCTTCCCTTTTCTGATAGAGCCTTTCCCACCTGGAGGAAAATATGGAACTCAGAATATTTACTGTAGAAGTAACCCACATGTGATAACCTTTAATCTTTGTATAATCCTTCTCTCCAAGTTTACCGTATTTTTCCTTTAAAAGTTTGTTACTGGCTTTATTTATCGCCTGATTAAGTCTTTTTAATTCTCTGCCTTTTACATGGCTGAAACTCTCCAGTTCACATTCTTTTTTCCTGGAACTCATTATAACAACCTCCTTTGGATAGATTAACGGTCGTAAACATCCGTATTCTTGATAATATCTCCTTCCAGTCCTAACAGATAATCAGAATTAATATCTTTACCCAGAAGAATCCTTACTTCTTTTTCCAAAGGAAGGGAGGTAGTGACAACACAGAGATTTTCCTGATCAGTAAGATCCATATCACTGTCTTCATCAACCTCGCGAATATAAACATTATCTTTTGTCCTCATGCCTTTTTCAATCTCTTCATGCTGACGGAGATATTCCCTTACAGTTCTTTCAAAATAACGTTTTCCTCCACCCTGAAGTTTCACATCTTCCACATAAAGTATAGGGCCTCCGCTCTCTGTAGGCACCATCTGTCCCCTTTTACCGCAATAGCCTGTAAAAACTCTGTCCATAGTCTTAGAACTGCCTATATGTTTTATCTTTGCACCGAATTTATTCAAATTACCGCTTATTTTTATATCTCTTATAGGTTTATCGGTAAGAACGCCATTTTCGATTAAAAATCCAAGACGTCCTGAAATCTGAAATTCACCTGTATTTGTTTCCACCCATCCACCATCACAGGTTTTAAGATAAACACCTTTTTTGGATTTAGGAACAAGAGCTATAATATCTTCAAGCTTATCTTTACCATTTTCATCATCAGGCAATATATAAGTATTGGTCATTCTCACAAGAGGAGGTTTATCATATTTTTCTGTTCTCACATTACCAGAAAGGCCATGACGCTCCATTTCATCTCTTATATCTCCGGTAAGACCATCCATAATTTCATTTCTCGTATATCTGGAATTAAGAACCAGCTTCTGGACTCCGTCTTGAATCAAAGCAGTTCTCTTGGGGATTGTGCCATGTTCATCTACTACTATACCGCCGAAAGCATTTCTTATTTTCTTTTTACCTACATCAAAAGAACAGAGTCCTGTATCTATAATGTTAAACTTGGTATTTTCAGAAACCTGTCCGCCAATACGGCCTTTAAGATTTATTTCTGCAGCCTTTGTCTTTTTGTTAGTTATTATAACATCTGCTTCAGAGGAATGGCCGTAAACTTCATGAGCAAGAACACCTGTAACACCACTGCTGAGAACAACGGGGCATTCGGAACCGAGGATTGACGTAGACTGTGCTCTATCAAGATCTATAGCATCTTTACTTACCTCTTTTGCAAGGGCTCTGACTATTTCAACATAATCTTTATCGGCATCTTCTTCAGAACGCTTTAAGATTTCCGTCCCTCCCATAGCACCTCTTATAGCACCAAATGCTTTATTGTTATCTTTAGTTTCTACCTGAATAGCTATACCTACCCTTGGAGTTACTGTATCTATCATATTTCCGTCTGTATCTGCATATTCAATTACATCAGCAATCTTGAAGAAGGTAACCTTTATATCTTTTACCTTTGCACCCATTTCCTGTTTAACTACCTGTCTGGCATTTGCAACAAGATTAACTGCCAGGTCAAGATTTACACCTTCTTCTATATTCCTGTTTATGGATAGTATATTCTTTTCAGGAGAGTGATAGAAGGGGAAGAAAGGTTCATCTTCTTCATCTATTTTACGCTGAACCTGTTCACCTTTTTTCTGTGCATCTTCAATAATATTCTTTATAAGCTTATATCCTGCAGAATTAACTTCAAATTCCTTGACTATTGTATCATTACCTGAAAGATTTACAGATTGAACAGAAAAATCTTTTGTTGCCACTTCACCGCGAAGACCGATAAAAAAGCGCTGAATACGCCTTTCTCCCTGGGGAGTAAATTCATTACCTGAGGTTTTAACCTGAGGTATACCTCTTTCATCTGTTGTAATAACAGTTCCGTACCGAGAACCCATATAAAGGCCAATCCAGTCAATTTCTCGTCCTGGAGTACTTTCCTGAAAGGATTTAAATCCCCTGTTATTGATCTGAGCAAAATCATTTTTCAACAGGTGATATTCATCGGGAGGCAATTTTTGTTCCCCTTCAGGGCAATAGGCATCAGCAAAGTCTTTGTATCCTCTAATTTCTTCTTTTTCAGAAGGTTTAGAGACTTCTTCTTCAGTATTTTCCGGGGCATTTTCTTCTGTGTTTTTGGTGTTTTCTATGTTATCCATAAATATCCTGACCGGTAAAAGTCAGGCAACTCCTCCTCTCAATTTTTTAATCTTTAAAATCCATTCGCTCTGCCAGTTTAATTATAACATTTTTTTAAATTACTTATCAACAAATTGTTTGGATTATTTAGTTTTTTTTAATATCTTCAATGAAACACTGAAGTTACTTCGTTCCACCCAAATTTCTTCGAAAATATTAAAATTCCATAACCTTCTTAGAACCTATCCGAAAAGTCATCAAATGCCTTACATCAGTGAGACTCTCAGTGCTTATAACGGTTATAATATAATATTGAAATATTTATGAAACAGGAAGGATTTTTCCATCCACATGTCTTATATTTATAGATAATCTCTTACTGTAGTGAGCGTAAATCTACTGATTTGAGCATAAGCATGTAATAAAAGTATTGCTCCTGTCACGGGTTACGTGTCACGAGAGCATTATTTATGTATTTATATGAAAATGATGAAGTCTTATGCTTCACTGTTTGTTAATTTTCATATTTGCTTTTGACTGCTCCAGTCATGTCTGTTGTTATGAAACTTGTATTATAAGGATTATATAAATCTCTATGGATGATAAAGAAAAAGAGCAAAAAAATCTTGTAAGTGGAGGCCAGTTTGTTTTTGACGATGATGAACCTCCTGCTCCCTTACCGCCTGTTCCGAAGCAGGAAGAGAGTAATTCAGAGAAGCCAAAATACAAACTCATAGGCGGTTCTTTCCATTTTGAAGAGGAAGAAAAGAAAAAAGAACCTCCTCCTCTTGAACCGGAAGAAAGAAAGGTTGCAAATACAGTTATACCACTGATCATACAGATGTTTCGGACATATCTGGTACTGATAGTTATAGCCCTTATAATATGTGCCATACCTGTATATTTCTGGTTCAGCACCTGCCCTCCGTATTTTCCTTTTCCTTCAAAAATAATATGTACCTGTCCCCAGGGAAATAAAGAAGAACTTTTTTTACTCGAGCCTGACGGATCGAAAATGGAAAGGCTTACTTATTCTGCAAAAGAAAATACAAAAAATATATATCCCCGGTGGTCCCGTGACGGGGAAAAAATAACCTACACATCAGACCAGGGTGGAAATACGGATATATATATAATGGATGTAAAAACAAAAGAAACAAAAAATCTTACAAATCATCCTTCTCAGGACAGAGAAAGTACCTGGTCTTATGACGGAAAAAAAATAGCTTTTTCATCGAACAGAGACGGAGATTATGAAATATTTATAATGAATAATGACGGTACAGGACTTTATCAGCTTACATATAATTCAAAGAAAGAGATTGAAATTGATCCTGATTTTGCCTATCTTTTACCGGAACAGAGAAATGATTTATGGGACGATACACATCCAGTGTGGTCTCCGAAAAAAAATCAAATAGTTTATTCGTCAAGCTGCCTGGGACTTCCTGATAATTACTACGAACAATTTACAGAAGGACATACACAGATAACAACACCAATGGGAAACTTGAAAATACCTGTTCCTACAAAAAAAGGCACCGATATGGATTTGATGATTATCAATACAGACAGAACCGGCTATCATGATCTCACAAAAACACCTGATATAGAGACAGAACCTTCCTGGTCGCCTGACGGAAAAAAAATAGCTTTTTCTTCAAACAGAAGAGGAAACTGGCAGATATTTGTAATGAATTCAGACGGAACAGGACTTTACCAGTTAACAATGAGGGATACGGCAAATGACAGATATCCGACCTGGTCTCCAGACGGGAAATGGATAGCATTCCAGTCTACCAGAGAAGTAGTAAAACAGCCTGATGCACAGATCTATATAGTAAGGGCAGAAGGAATGAAAAATCCAAATGAATGGATATGTCAGTTAACAAAAGATAAAGGTTCGAAACTATATCCATGCTGGTCAGGATTCTTGAGTACTGATTAAAGGATTGCAAGGATTACAGGAAAAGATTTGCCATGTGTTCATTTATAAAAAATGTCCTGGTATCGTAACAGGTAAATTGGTACAAAAAAAATATGGAACACGCTCCTGTCACAGGCCGGGCTCTGGAGGAAAAGATATGCCGTATTAAAAGAGAGTTATAAATTATA
>CAYSLJ010000111.1:0-24108 GCA_964431735.1 uncultured Synergistia bacterium
AGTGAAAAGTGAAGGGTGAAGGGTGAAGGGTGAAGGGTGAAGGGTGAAAAGTGAAATTTACGCGTTACGCGTTACGCGTCACGATTATATTATCACGCATCACGATTATTACCCCACAAGTGTACCGGCAGACATTTCAACAGTTCTGGCAAATTTAACCATATCTTTATTCGCCTCTGTAGCTGCGATAAAGACATCACAGATCATATTAACTTTTTTGTTATTAAAATTAATATTACCAGAATCTACTTCAGATAACCATGTTATAAATCTGTTGACTTCTTCCTCTCTGAGTCCGTGGTTACGTCCTGATGCCTGTATGGATACAGGTGAAAGATTATTACCTCTCCTTACCAGATCATCTACAAAATTCTGCACTCTTTCTCTTTTTGATATTTTTCCCTGTGATGGGGCCGGATTACCCGGTAATTTTTCAGTTTTCTCATTTTCTTCTGCCTCGGATGTTCCTGAAGATGTTTCATCCTTCTCTGAAGAAACGTCATTCTTTATAGAAGTATCATCCTGCCCTTTCGCCTCGTGAGATCTGTCAGTCTCTTCATAAATTTTATCCCATACCCTTGGTACAAGTGGATTTGCAGGTTGTTCATCTAATTTATTGCCCCAGGAACTTATCTCTTTTTTAATATCATCTCTGGAGAAATCCACGCCTCCTACACTCCAACCACCGGTAAGTTTACCTATTTTATCCCTGAGTTTATCCCAGTTCATAGGATGTCCTGCAATAAAGGCAAGGGCTTCAAAACTTTCTTTTCCTACTCCCCCTGAAGTGGCATAAGGACTGGTAGCATACATTTCAAGAGCTCTGATAAATTTAACCATATCTCCATTCGCTCCGGAAGCATAAACAAAAATATCACTCATTGTATTTATTTTGGAATCGTTAAAATCAACAAATTTTTTCCCTTTTGCAGATAACCAGACTAAAAAGTAGCTTATTTCATCTTCACTTAAGGAAGAATTTTTCCCTGCAACACCAATATTTTCCATATCTACAACTCCCTGGCTTTTCAGGGAAGAAACAAAAAAATCCATTTTTTCCTGTCTCGTAGTTAATTTATAAGTTGGTCTGATAAAAATAGGGCCGGCAGAAGCTGAAATAACAGGTTCTGCAGTAATTACAGATGGTTCTTTCTTTAAAGGCTCTTTTTCTAAAGATTCTGACTGTAATTTTTCGTTGTGTGGAATGGCATGGTTTAAAGGAGAATATGTCTTCAAAGATTCTGACTGTAATTTTTCATTGTGTAAAATGGCATGGTTTAAAGGAGAAGATGTCTTCAAAGATTCTACAGTATAAGGAGACTTTTTTATTTTTTCATCTTCTTTAACTTGCCCCTTTGCCTGTTCATGGTGGTTCAAGAACCGGGACAGAGGTGAATGTAATGAGATATTTTTCGAAAGTCCGTCATTCTTTTTCAGGCCAGAAGAAACACCGGGAGATAATGCAGACTGAGAGGATTTTTCTTCACCTCTTAATTTTATTCTGGCAGATGAATATTTTGTATTTAAATATTCTTCAAGTTTTTTCTTACTGTCTTCCCGCGGTATGATGGGGTTAAAGAAATAATTTATCTTTCCTTCATTCTTTTTTTCTTTTCTTCCCTGTCTTACAAATCTTCCTCTGACGGTATTTTCTTTAATATCCTCTTCTCTGACTTCCGAAGTATTATTCTTTTTTATATCCTTTTTATCTCTTTCCTCTCTCACAGAAGGTTTCACATATCCTGTAACAAGACTGGCCAGTATTTTCTGTTCTCTTGTAACAGGATAACTCACAGAAGGATCTGACTGAAGTGAAATACGATGAAGAGAGTTTTTTTCCGAAAGGGATTTATTAGAAATTATGGCGGGACTGCTCTGTGTTTTAAGATTATCTATTGCTTTTCTTAATTCTTTAAATGTATTACCTATAGTAATTAATTTTTTTTCTGTTTTTTCTCCGCCTTTAGACGATTTCTCATCACCGGTCTTTCGAGCAGACACAGAAGCAGTGGTTTCTTTCATGCCTGTGAGCTGATGTGCTTTTTTTTCACCATAATCTTTTCCCGGTATTTCTATTTTAAAGTTTTTATTTTCCTTCTCTTTTCTTATCTTTTCTCTGTCTGTTACTTCTTTCTTATTGTTTTTAAGGTTATGTCTGGAGTCAGGAGTTTTTTTATCCTTAATGTCAATATTTTGTTTGCCTGAACTATGGTGACGAAGAGATGTTGAACTGACAGAGCTGTGAATAATATCTGTTTGTAACATAACGTTTACCACCCTATAAAAAATTTGATTTTACGAAAGGTAGATCTATAATTAATATCACGACAAAATTCAAAAAGTAAAGTAATGATTATGAACTCTTATTATATAAATCTTCATAAAACCCTGATTTAAATCCATAAATTTCCTATAAAAAAGGAATAAAAATAAAAAAACTGCGACTGACAGGAAAAGCCAAAATAAAAAGGGAAATCTTCAACGGATAATTTTATAGTTAATTTCATAACAATTCAGATTAATGAGTGAGTAGTGAGTAGTGTGGAATGTTCTATTCTTTTCATTTTTCACTATAATTACCATACAGAGGGAGGTGTTTTTTTCTTTTATACAAATGTCCGGCCCATAGAAGTGCCTGATTTTATTATTTAAGGAGGTCATATTATGAAAGTAACAAAAGTACTACCGGTCTTACTTCTATCTCTTATTCTTATATGTTCCTTTTCCTGTAAAAAAAATATATCCGGCGGAACATATCTGGAAACCAGGATCATAGGACAGAGCGAAATTTTTTCCGGTGCTCCTGCATCATTAAGGGTTATAGCCTTTGACGCGAGAGGCATGAAACCACTGAAAGGCGCAGAAATTACCGCCACTTTAACGGCAAACGAAAATCAAAAAACTGTAGAACTCTTCAAACAGTCCAGTGACGAATTCGGAAGTATCGCTTTTAATTATAATGTCCCTTCCGATATAAAAGGGAACGGCTCAATAGAGATAAATGTTAAAGCTCCTGAAGGAGAAAGAAAAGATATTGTTCCTGTAATTATTAAAGAGAAAGAACCGAAAACAAATCTTTCCACAGATAAACCTCTTTATCAGCCCGGACAGACTGTTTATATAAAAGCCATGTCATTACTTTTACCCACTCTGGAACCGGCAGGTAAAAAGAAAGTTACACTGGAAATAATGGATCCGAAAGGCAACAAAGTATTAAAAGAAGAAAAAGAAACGTCTGACTATGGTATAGCATCAACGGATTTTGTCCTTGCAAGAGAGATAAATATGGGAGAATATACAATAAAAATCTCAGGCGATTGCGGCACGGCAGAAAAAAAATTCCTCGTAAAGAAATATGTTCTTCCCAAGTTCAAACCTGTTATGGAAGCAGAAAAGCAGTTCTATCAGGCAGGTGAGAAAATAGAAGGACATGTAAGTGCAAAATATTTCTTCGGCAAACCTACAACAGGGGCAAAAGTAATTATAAATGTCATGGCCTATGACGGAACATTTAAAAAAGTTTCCACCATAAAAGGAACAACAGATAAAGAAGGAATATACAAATTTTCCTATGATATACAGAAGAATTTTTCAGGATCTGTTTATGAACAGAACAAAGCATATATACAGCTTGAAGCAAATGTGATTGATCCTGCAGAACATAAAGAAGTTGTAACACATAACTATCCTCTGACAAAAGATCCTATTACGGTTCAGGTAATGCCTGAAGGAGGAAGACTGGTGGCGAACCTGGAGAATAATATGTACCTTCTTACAAGCAATCCTGACGGAAGTCCTGTAGAATGTAATCTTATGGTAAAATTTTCAGACGGGAAAGAACCACGGCAGCTTTCCACTGACAGTAACGGCTATGCAGTACTTCCATGCACGCCGAAAGCAGGAGAACACCTGTCTTTAACTGTTACGGCGCAGGATAAAAAAGGTAACAAGGCGGAAAAATCAGTAAAATTCGTGGCAGAAGCAAAAGAAGAGAGTATTATCATAAGAAGTGATAAAACCCTTTATGGAAACGGAGATGTGGCAAAAATAAAACTTCTTTCCACTCAGAAAGAAGGTTCTGCCTATCTGGATATTATAAGAGCAGGGAAAACCATATTTACGCAATCAGTCGATATAAAAGGAGGACAGGGTAATATTCATTTTGATGTTCCTTCCGGAGTATTCGGACTCGTCTCATTAAACGGTTATTTCGTATCGCCATACACAGGTATTGTGCAGGATAACAGAAGCGTATATATTGCTCCAATGGATCTCACTATATCAGGAAAGTTAGACAAAGCATCATATCGTCCCGGCGAGGAAGCAAAAATTAGTTTTGAAGTAACCGATAAAAAAGGCGCTCCTGTACCTTCGGCTATAGGAGTGGACATAGTGGATGAAAGTCTCTTTGCCATGTTTGAAAGACGGCCGGGAATGGAAAAAATCCAGTATCTGATAAATCCTCAGTATCTCACTTCACCATATGTATTAAAAGGGCTTAACATGGGTGATTTTATTCTGAACGCTCAGGAGCCATCAAGTGATACAGGTGCAAAAGTTTTAATCGCACAGGCGCCTCAAATATCTCCTTATACGGTAAACCAGGATTCTTACAGAGAAAAAATCCAAAAAATCCTTGGAGATCTTCAGACTGCAGGTAGTGCATGCCAGAGTTTTTACGGAAATAATAAACAATATGCAAACAGTATAAATGATCTTGTAAAAGCAGGTTTTATGCAGGCGACAAAAGATCCGTGGGGACAGGATTATATTATAAAACCGCCTCAGAGTGAAAATAAAAGTACGAGCCCTTACTGGAATGAAACTATGGCAAATGTAATATGTATCGGTGCAGACGGCAAGGAAGGCACACCCGATGACCTGGATTACAGAGATTTTGTAATAGCAATGGGGTCTGTACCAAGACGGGATGTTATATATTATGAAGATGAAGTCAAAGGTGGCCAAATAGCATTAGAAACAAACGAAGCCAGAATAGCCACGGCAGAACAGAAAATGGATAAGGGCATGGACTACAGTGCAAAAGATAAGGCACTCGCACCTCCCGCACCTGCAACTGCCACGCAGGCATCTTTAGATGGCGGAGTAGAACCTGTAAGGGTAAGAGAATATTTTCCCGAAACACTTTTCAGTAATCCCCAGTTAATTACAGATGATAAAGGTAAAGCAGAACTGAATATTCCTCTTGCAGATTCAATCACTACATGGAGAATGAGCACTGTTGCAAATTCACAGAAGGGAGAACTTGGAAGTTATTCTTCAGGCGTAAAGGTATTTCAGGATTTCTTCATAGATTTAAATCTTCCCGTAAAACTCACAGCAGGAGATGAGGTTTCAGTTCCCGTATCTATTTACAATTATCTTCCCTCAACACAGAAGGTTCAGTTGAAAATGGAAAAGGGAGACTGGTTTGAAATAATCGGTCAGGACATAATAGAAGCAGCTGTTCCGAAAGAAGACGTAAAAAGTGCGTCTTTCCGTATAAAAGTCAAAGACGTAGGCATACACAAATTTACAGTGAATGCAAAGGGAAGCTCTATGGGTGATGCCATAACAAAGGAAATAGAAGTAGAGCCTTACGGGAAAAAATATGTTCTCTACAAAGGCGATATGATAACAGGTAAAGGCGGAAGTACAACCCTCACAATACCGGGCAATGCAGTGTCTGGAGGCAGTAATATCCTCCTTACGGTATATCCGAGACCTTTCTCTCAGATTGTAGAAGGCCTTGACAGTGTATTCTCCACTCCTTCAGGATGTTTTGAACAGACTTCTTCCACCACATATCCAAATGTGCTTGCCCTGGATTATTTGAGGAAAACAAAACAGTCTTCCCCGGAGATTGAAAGAAAAGCCAATGCTTATATAAATCAGGGTTACCAGATGCTTCTCGGTTACGAAATACAGGGAGGAGGTTTTCAGGTATGGGGAGAAGCACCTGCAACAAAGGTTTTGACTGCCTATGGCATAATGGAATTTACCGATATGTCGGAAGTATATCAGGTAGATACTGCCGTTATCGAAAGGGCGAAAAAATGGCTACTCTCCGTAAGAGAACCTGACGGAAGCTGGACTCCTGACGCACAGTTTGCCCATGCGGAACAGTGGGGAACAATACAGTCAAACAACATCCCTTCCACTGCATATATTACATGGGCTCTCGCAGAGGCAAAATGTAAAGACGAACTGTCTGACTCCATAGCATATCTGAAAAAGAATCTCGGACAGATTGACAATCCCTATATACTTGCCCTCTGTGCCAATGCATTCCTCACGGTAAATCCTTCAGACAGTGAAGGTTTAGAATTACTAAAAAAACTGGATGGTACAAAAAAATCAGAGGAAGGTGTTGTATACTGGGAGTCAAATTCTCTCTATTCTTCAGGGACACCGGCACAGATAGAAACGACTGCTCTTATTATATACGGCATGTTAAAAGCAGGAGTTTATCCCGATACTACAACAAAAGGGCTGAATTTTATAGTCAGATCAAAGGATCAGTACGGTCTCTGGCAGTCAACTCAGGCGACAATATTCGCAATGAGAGCTTTAATGCTGTCTCAGACAGGTGTCAAATCAGACCAGTTAAATATCACTGCCGATATACTCATTAACGGCCAGAAGGCAGATTCCTTTAAAGTAGATGAGAAAAACCAGGATGTATTTCAACAGTTTGATCTGAAGAAATATGTAAAAACAGGGGACAATAAGATAGAGATTGCTATGACGGGAGAAGGAACCATTGCCTATCGCGTGGCAGGTATTTATTATCTGCCATGGTCAGGTGAAAAAGCTGCAGGGAAAGAGCTTTCCATCAATCTCGCCTATGATAAGACAGAAGTAAAAACCTCTGATTACATAACCTGTAAGGTAGATGTGAAAAACCTTCGAAACTCCTATGCACCTATGGTCATGATAGAAGCAGGCATTCCTCCGGGATTTGATGTAATGACAGAAGATCTGGAGAAAATGGTGGAGAAACGTACCATATCAAAGTATGAAACCTTCAAAGGTAAAGTAGTTCTATACCTGAACGGTCTGGATAAGGGTAAATCCTTCAGCGGTTCTTACAGGCTACTTGCCAGAATTCCTCTGAAGGCAAAAACACTCCCCGGAATCACCTATCTTTATTATAACCCGGAGATAAATTCAGTATGTGCTCCTGTGACATTTGAAGTTCTATAAATAAAGAGTGAATAGTGAATGGTGAGCAGTGAGTGGAGAAATTATCCTGTCACTCACTGCTCACTATTTTTCACTTGCAGACAAAGATAATATCTGATAAAATTTAATTATGAGAATATATCTTGATAACTGCTGTTTTAACAGACCTTTTGATAATCAAATACCAATCAGAATTAAGCTGTAAACAGAAGCGAAACTTTATATTCAGGAAGAAGTTATAAATGGCTCTATTGAACTGGTATGGTCTTATATCCTTGAATATGAAAACTCTCAAAATCCTTTTGAATACAGACGGAATGCTATCATCTATGGAAGAAAATAGCAACTATCGAAATTATAGAAGATAAAGAAATTCTTCTATTGGCTAAAGATTTAATTCTTTTCGGAATAAAAAGTAAAGATGCCCTTCATGTTGCATGTGCAATAAAATCCAATTGCAATTTTTTTCTAACAACAGATGATTTATTAATAAAAAAATTATCTGATTATAATAAAATAAGGATTATGAATCCTCTAGAATTTATTATGAATCGAGGATGATATTATGAAGACAAACAGTGAGATAAAAATAGAAGGGTATAATGCTCTTGTAAAAGCACTGGGAACTGTGTATGCAGAAAAATTTATTACTTTATTACAACAGGAACCCTTTGATTATACAATATGGCAGGGAAATTTGTGGGCTGAGAAAGGGATAGAAGAATTAAGTAAAGATGCTATGAATTATATAAATAATACCAGGCTATAGAAAAATCTGTTCATAACCGGCATTTTCCCCATATATTATTATCGAAGCACCATCAGAAGGAGAATTCTATGTCAGACATTCCCGGCTACCATAGTTTGAATAAAATATATGAAAGTAAAAGAACGTCTGTATACAGAGCTATTCGCAGTAAAGACAAACTGCCTGTCATACTCAAACTGTTAAACAGCGATTACCCTTCCCGGGAAGAACTTACAGAATACAAATTTGAATATGAACTTACTTCCAGTTTGAATTTAAATGGTGTAATAAAATCTCTGGAACTTCTGCCATATAAAAACAGCCTTATAATAATCTTTGAAGACTTCGGCGGCATATCATTAAAAAACTTTATAGAAACCAGAGGTTTTATATTAAAAGAGTTCCTTTTACTGGCATCAGGAATTACAGATATTTTATCAGTCTTATATGATGAAGGTATAATCCATAGAGACATTAATCCCGGTAATATTGTGCTTAATCCCGATACAGGAGAGATTAAACTTATCGATTTCGGTCTTGCCAGAAAATTTTTTGGTAAGATAAGAAGCCAGAAAATAGAAGGTAATCCTCTTTACATTTCTCCCGAACAGACGGGAAGAACCAGTAGACCTGCTGATTATCGAACAGATTATTATTCTCTCGGAGCAGTTTTTTATGAAATTTTAACGGGGAAACCTCCTTTTACCGGCAGTGATTTAATGGAATTAATACATTCTCATCTTGCAAAATCTCCTGTGCCTCCATGTATCGTAAACAGGAATATTCCGCAGGTTCTATCAGATATAATAATGAAACTTATGGAAAAAAATCCTGAAGATCGTTATAGAAGTCCATGGGGACTGAAAAAAGATCTTGACGAATGTCTCAATCAATCAGAAAAAACCGGCAAAATCGAATCTTTTCCCATTGGAGTTCAGGACATACCTTCAAGGCTTTCCATACCTGAAAAATTATACGGAAGAGAAAAAGAAATCAGTATATTACTTGATAGTTTTGAAGAAATATACAGTGGAGAAAGAGAGATGATATTTATTTCAGGCCCTCCCGGCATAGGGAAAACCAGTCTCTTCAGAGAAATTTACAGATCTCTGAGTGACAGAAGGGCATATATAATTTCAGGCAAATTCGAACAATTCGAGCATAGTAAACCTTATTCAGCCATAGTCCGGGCAATGCAGGAACTGATTGATAATATACTCACAGAAAATGAGGCAGAGATTTATCTCTGGAAGAGAAAACTCATGGCAGTTCTGGGCCATAACGGACAGATTATTATTGATATTCTTCCCAGACTGGAACTTATTATCGGCCATCAGCCGCCGGTAGAGGAATTGAGTTCTGTCGAAGCACAGAACCGTTTCAATCAGGTCTTTAAAAATTTCATCAGAATATTCTGTCAGAGTTCCCATCCTCTGGTTATATTTCTAGATGATCTTCAGTGGGCAGACGGTGCTTCCCTGAAACTCATAGAGCTAATGATGACAGATAAAGAAATAAAATATTTATTTCTTACATGTTCTTATCGTGATGATGAGATTTCTCCTGTTCATCCTCTGAACAGGACTGTAGATATATTGAAAAAATCCATTAAAATGAAAGAGATTTATCTTAATTCCCTGGATATTAAAGATATTACTCAATTAATCTCAGATACCATTCATGCCGGAGGTGATTATGTCAGAGAGCTATCAAACATGATAAAGAAAAATACAGAAGGAAATCCTTTCTTTATAAAACAATATTTAAAGACTCTTTATGACAAAAAATTTCTCTTATTCAATACCGATAGCAGATGCTGGCAATGGGATATTAATAGAATTAAAGAGATAGTGACCGAAAATGTAGCTGAACTGATGATACAGAAGCTCAAAAACCTTCCTTCTGAAACGAAAGAAGTTCTTCTGGCATCTGCCTGCCTTGGTAACACCTTTGATTTAATCACATTATCCATTATATATGAAAAAACACTTTCTGAGATCTCCTGTTCTCTATTGCCCGCTATTGAAGAAAGCCTTATATTACCGGTTTCTGACCTTGAATTTGAAGACAGAGAAAATATTCTGTCAAAAACAATTTATAAAAATTATAAATTTCTTCATGACCGTATTCAACAGTATGTCCATTCACTTGCAGGGGAATATGAAAAAAAGAAAGTCAATCTTCTTGCAGGGAGACAGCTTTTTTATAATCTATCCGGAGCAGAACTTGACAGAAGACTTTTTGAAGTAGCAGATTATTTCAATACGGCAAAAGAGCTTATAACAGAAGAGAAGGAAAAAATTGAATTTATAAGATTAAACCTTATGGCAGGGAAAAAGGCAAAAAAATCCATTGCTTACAGAGAAGCTTTAAAATATGTAAAACAATGTTTTGAAGCTTTACCTGACAGGATCTGGACGTATTATTATGAACTGGCTTTTGAGCTCTATAGAGAAGGGGCAGAGATTGAATATTTTAACGGTCATTATGAAGAATCACAGAAATTAATTAAATTTGCCCTGACCGGGAGTAAAACACCTTTTGAAAAAGCAGAGTTATATTCTCTTCTTCTTGTACAGCTTACTATACTGGCAAAACATGAAAAAGCAATTGGTACAGGTATAAAAGCACTTTCTTTACTTGGCATTGACCTGTCTGAGACAGAACTGGAACAGGCTATTGATAAAGAAATAAGTATTATAAATAATAGTCTTGGAGACAGGTCTATTGCTTCTCTGATTGATATGCAGATTATGACAGATGCCGAAAAAAAACAGGCAGTAAAATTACTTTCTTATATGGCCGGCCCTGCATACTATACAAATAAAAAACTATTCTGTCTGATTGCAGGCAAAATAGTAAGTCTATCTCTTAAATACGGTAATATTTCTGAATCATGCACAGGTTATTCTATATATGGTATGGTAGATAATTCTGTTTTCGGAAATTATAAAACCGGTTATGAATTTAATCTTCTTGCGCTGAAATTATCTGAAAAATTCAGAGCTCCTGCTCAGAAATGTATAGTTTCAAATATATTCGGTAATTTCATTTTTCACTGGGTAAGACCTCTTAAAGAAAAAGACACAATTAATATTGAAGGATACAGAGCAGGTCTTGAAGGAGGAGAGATGGAATTTGCAGGTTACTGCCTCTGTCACAGAGGAGAAGATTATTTTTATTCCGGTAATAAATGCCTTAAAGATATGCTTTCAGATATAACGGATTATATACATTTTGCAGAGAAAACTGTTAATAAAATGGCTATAGCTATTCTTACATGTCTGACCATAATAATTACAAATTTAAGCGGCTTTACGAAAGATAGATTATCTTTTGATACAGAGGAAATAAGAGAAGAAAAATTTATGGATGACTGTCACAGGAATAAAAATCATCGGGTTTTATGTGAGTATTATACTTTAAAAGCATATGTTCTTTATCTCTACGGAAAAACTCAAGAAGCACTTACCTGTATAATAAAAGCAAAAGATCTCTCAGAATACATATGGGGTCTTTTTATTTCTGCAGAATATAATTTTTATTATTCCCTTATTCTGGCAGATTTATATGACAGGTGTGATGAGGAAAGAAAAAAAGAATATGAAAAAGAGATTAAAATAAATCAAAAACAGATGAAAATCTGGACAGATAAATGTCCTGAAAATTTCCTTCATAAATATCTCCTGGTAGAAGCAGAAATGGCACGCATATCAGGCCACACGGTAGAAGCAATAGATTATTATAACAGGGCAATCAATCTGGCTAAAGAGCATGAATTTATTAAAGATGAAATACTGGCACAGGAAAGGGCAGGAGAATTCTGGGATAAGAGAGGTAATAAAGAGTATGGCAGACTTCATTTGAGAAAAGCTTTTTATGGATATTCCATCATGGGTGCCATGAGTAAAATTGAACATATGAAAGAAAAATACGGAGAATATTTAAGTGAACGTTCTCATAAAAAAATTCCTGACGCAGAAATACTTTCCCATTCATCATCTTCTTCCGAATTACTGGATTTAGGAACAGTTATAAAGGCATCTCACATAATTTCCGGAGAGATTATTTTAGAAAATCTGATCAATAAAACTATGACTTTATTAATGGAAAATTCCGGTGCTCAAAGAGAATTTCTTATTTTAGAAAATGACGGAATACTTAACGTGGAAGCTCAAATTGAAGGAGACAAACATACAGTAATAAAATCTGTAGCTCTTAAAGAATGTGATAATATTTCAGTAAAGGTTGTGACCTATGTAGAAAGAACAAGAGATTATTTTCTTCTCAACGATGCTTCAGGAGAAGGCAATTTTATCAATGATCCTTATATTTTAAAAAATAAAGTCAAATCTCTTCTATGTATACCCCTTATTCATCAGGATAAATTGACAGGAATTCTGTATCTTGAAAACAATATAATGTCAGGTATATTTACACAGAATAAAATAGACATGTTAAATATTCTTTCATCACAGCTTGCCACATCCATAGAAAATTCAAAACTTTATAGAAGGCTCGCAGAATACAACAGAACTCTCGAACATAGAGTAACGGAAAAGACTGCGGAATTAAAAGAAGCAAAAGAAGCGGCAGAAGCGGCCAACAAAGCAAAGAGCAAATCCCTTGCCGAATTAAAAGATAGAGAATCCTATCTGGAGCTACAATTCAACAGAATGCCTTCCGGCTGTATTGTGTGGAATAATGATTTCACAATCAGAAGCTGGAATCCTGCTGCGGAAAAGATATTCGGCTACTCTTCGGAGGAAGCAACAGGCAAAAATATTACTGACCTTCTTTTGCCGGCAGATATAAAAGAAGATATGTATAATATCAGTAACAGGCTGTTGAAAGGTGATATGACAGCCAGCAGTGTCAATTATAACATAACTAAACATGGAAACAGAATTATCTGTGAGTGGACAAATACACCACTTATAGACAGTGAAGGGAATGTCCATGGCGTCATTTCTATGGTTCAGGATATTACGGAACGCAGAAGGGCAGAAGATGCGGAAAAAGAGGAACAAATTTTCAACAAAACCCTTATTGCCAGTATACCCGGCACATTCTATATGCTGGACGAACATGGACGATATGTCCGGTGGAATGCCTATCAGAGAGATGAAATAGTTGGGAAACCGGAAAGGCAAATATCAGAAGTAAATGCCATAGATACAATTCATCCGGATGACAGGACGCTCATACAATCTAAAATTTTAAATGTACTGGAGAAAGGTCTGGAAGAAGGTGTAGAAGGAAGAGTCCTTATGAGAGGCGGTCCAAAGTTCAAATGGTTTCTTTTGACAGGCAGAAGAATAATAATAAAAAACAGACCTTTCCTCATTGGTATTGGCGTAGATATTACAGAACGCAGATATGCAGAGGAAGCATTATGCCGGAGTGAAGATAAATTCCGCACTATATTTGAAAGTAACTCTGCATCAATGGCAATTATAGAACCTGATACGACTATATCGATGGTAAATGACGCTTACTGTCAGATGAGTGGTTATACAAAAGAAGAAGTTATTGGAATGAGCTGGACAGAGCAAATACCACCGGAAGACCTTGAAAGGATGAAAGAATATAATCGCCGAAGACTTATAAACCCGAAAGATGCCCCTGATAAATATGAATTTACCTTTTATAGAAAAGATGGTGAAATAAGACATGCTTTGATGTCAGTTGCTCTGATTCCTGAGATAAAAAACATAATAGTGTCTTTTACCGATATTACTGAACGCAGACAGGCGGAAGAGGCTCTGAAACTCAGTGAGGCAAATTACAGGAATCTTTTCCAGAACGCTCCCATTGGTATATTTCATTCAACGATAGAAGGGCTGTTCATAAGAGTGAACCCGGCACTGGTCAGGATACTTGCCTATTCGTCGCCAGAGGAATTGATTTCCTCCATATCAGATATGAATACTCAGATTTATGCAGACACAGGAAAACGGTCGAAGATTGTAGGGCTTATGTTAAAACAAAATGAATGGGTTCATGACGAAATCCGCTGGCGCCGAAAAGACGGAAACATTATCATAGCAGATTTTATCGGTCGTAAAGTAAATAACAGAGATGGTAACATAACATATCTGGAAGGATTTATTCAGGATATTACTGCCCGTAAGCATATAGAGGAAGAACTTTCTGAAAGTGAAGAAAGATGGCGTACAATAATTAATACTTCTCCTGATGGAATAGCTTTTGTAACGACAGACGGTAAAATCAAGTTTATGTCAGACAAATTACTTGCCCTGTACGGCTATGATTCGTTAGATGAAGTAACAGGAAGAAATATGTTCGATTTCCTTGATATAACATATCATGAAAAAGCAATAACCTCTCTTCAGGAAATGCTGAAAGGAAACTATACAGGTTTCAGTGAATATCTTGTTATCAAAAAAGACGGAACCAGATTTTTTGTAGAAATCAATGCTGAAGTTATAAGAGACAGAGAAGGAAATCCTGTTAATATATTCTTCATAGAACGTGATATTACAGAGAGAAAAAAGTTTGAACATGCTATTATTGAGGCACGTATTGCTGCAGAAGAGGCCAATCGTGCTAAAAGTCTATTCCTTGCAAATATGAGCCATGAATTGCGCACTCCACTGAATGCAATACTCGGTTATGCCCAGTTATTCCAGCAGGATACACAATTATCTGAAGACTATAAAAGAGGCATAAATATCATTGAAAAAAGCGGCAAACATCTCCTCAAGCTGCTCAATGACATCCTCGACCTTGCAAAAATAGAAGCAGGGAAAATTGAACTGGAAAAAGAACAGTTTAAATTTGAGACTTTGTTACACTTTGTTGAAGAGTTAATCAAAGTCAAATCAAAAGCTAAAGAATTGATTTTCAATACACACTATGCCGAAGACCTGCCTTTATATGTGGAAGGAGACAAAAAAAAGTTAAGCCAGACATTAATTAATCTCCTTGATAATGCTGTTAAATTTACCCATCATGGAAGTATAACCTTCAGAGTAGAAAAACATAAGGAGAAGATAATGTTTTCCGTAGAAGATACAGGCTCTGGAATAGCTGAAGAAAACCTTGAAAAAATATTTTCACCATTCACGCAACTGGGAGATCATCTCAGAAAAGCTGAAGGAACAGGCCTGGGACTTACTATAACACGGAATCTGGTTAAATTGATGGGAGGCAAATTACAGGTAGAAAGCCTTTATGAGAGAGGCAGTAAATTCTGGTTTGAAATAGAACTTCCTGAAGTATCGGTACCTGAGTATTATCACTTAAGCAGGGAAGATATAATCATGGGCTATAAAGGAGAAAAAAGAAGGATTCTCGTTGTTGATGATAAATTTGAGAATAGAATGGTTCTGACTGACATATTACATAGAGCAGGCTTTTATGTAGAAGAAGCAGAACTCGGTACAGAATGTCTGGAAAAATTAGATATTTTCAAACCTGACCTGATTTTTATGGACATAATTATGCCCGATATGGATGGCTATGAAAGTACCAGAAAAATCAGAGAAAATGAATCCTGTAATAAGATAAAAATTATTGCCATATCGGCCAGTAAGTTAGACAAACCCTTTGATGAACTCATAAAGACAGGTTTTGACGACTGGCTGACAAAACCGTTTCTTTTATCTGATTTATTCGCCATATTAGTAAAACAACTGAATCTGGAAGTGGATTATAAAAAAGAGGAAGAAGAAAAATTTATACTTCCTCCCGTTGAATTAATAGACAATTTATATCAAATGTCTATGGGAAGTAATTTCAGGCTTATAAGACAGGAACTGGAGAGGATTAAAGACTTAAATCAAGACTACATGGCTTTTTACAAAAAAGTTAAAGAACTGTCCGATAGTTTCGAGATAGAGAATATGAGAATTTTGTTGGAAAAATATCTGGAGGAAGTAAAATGAAAGATAATATTATTGAAGGTTCAAAAATTTTGATTATTGACGATCAACCGGGAAATTTAGCCATATTGTTTGATTATCTGGATAAGTTTAATGCCGAGATTATTCTGGCACAGAACACCGAAATTGCTCTGAAAATCGCTGAGAATAAAAAACCTGATATTATCCTCCTTGATATTATAATGCCTGAAATGAATGGTTTTGAGGTCTGTAAAAAGCTAAAGGAACATATAAAAACAAAGGATATTCCAGTAATTTTTATGAGTGCTCTCAATGATACTGATAGTATTGTAAAGGGCTTTAATGCCGGAGGGGTAGATTATATAGTAAAACCTGTACGTCAGGAAGAAGTAATAGCCAGAATTACAAATCATTTAAGGATTATCCGGGCAGAACGGGAACTCGGAGAAAAGGCAAAACATGATAGCATGACCATTATGGCAGGAGGAATATGTCATAATTTTAACAATATCCTCATGGGAATAATGGGGCGTGCAGAACTCAGTCTGCTGGATCTTCCCGAAGATTCGCCTGTGGCATATAATAATCGGATTATTGTAAATCTCTGTGAACGTGTATCCGGTATAACTAAAAAAATACTTGATTATTCAGGACATGGTCGATTTATGCCGGAAAGAACAGATCTTTTCACGATGGTTAAAGACGTGTCTGAATTATTGAACATATCTGTTTCTAAAAAAATATTATTAAAATACGATTTAGCTGCAGATCTTCCGATAATTCAGATTGATAGAGATCTGGTAAGTCAGAGCCTTATCAATCTTGTTACCAATTCCTCTGAAGCTATCGGAAACAATGAAGGGACTATTACCGTAAAAACAGGTTCCATGGTGTGTAACAGAGAATACCTGTCTTCATGTCATATTAAAGAAGAACTTCAGGAAGGACTTTATGCATATGTAGAAGTAAAAGACACAGGATGCGGCATAAAAGAAGAAATTTTCGATAAAATTTTCGATCCCTTTTTCAGTACAAAATTTACCGGCAGAGGTCTCGGACTTGCCGCAGTTTACGGAATCATTAAAAATCATAAAGGAACAATAAAAGTTGAAAGTAATTCAGAAAAAGGAACATCTATAAAATTACTTTTCCCCGTTGAATAATTATTTGACTTTGTCATACGTTTTGTGTAAACCTCTGTTAAATCCTTATTTCATGGTAAATTTACACAAAACATCTAACATTCTCAATTATTTTCTGTCATGATTTAACCACACAGTAAGCTGCGGGAAAGCTATGAAAATGCCTTTCGAGTAAAATTCATTCTTTATCCTCAAAAAGAGCTCTCTCTTCATCTGCCACTGTTCGCTCGGCGCTGTTTTAAGAAGCATACGGAGTTTCACCGACGATTCAGCCAGTTCATTTACTCCGAGCATTACAGGTTCTTCCAGTATTTTATCAGGATATTCTTCTTTCAATTTCTTTCCTGTTTCAACCATAATATTCATTGCATGCTTCAGATCCGTATCATAGGCGACACCTACAATCAAATCGATCTGGCTCCATGTAGATGAGAAATTTTCCACTGTACGGATTGCAGAATTGGGTATTGTAATAAGACTGCCTCCCATATCCCGGATTCTGGTAACTCTCATATTGAAAACTTCCACTGTACCCTGGACATTGCAGGTTCCGATAACATCTCCGACGGCAAACTGATCTTCAATAACAATAAAGGTACCTGCTATAATATCTTTTAGAAGATCCTGTGCGGCAAGGCCAAGTCCCACACCTATAATGCCTGCTCCTGTAAGTCCTGTGGCAAGATCTATATGAAGAGATTTCAAAAAAATAAGACCTCCAATAAGATAGAGACCTGTTCTGATAAAGGTAGAGACGACGAGCTTAAACATAGTAAGCCTGTGTACTGCCCTTGCATCTTCAACAAGTTCCTGCCCTTTAAGTTTTTTTGCAAGAGAAAAATAATGTCTTATGAAAACATCCAGAAGTGTTGCAACTATACTTATTATTACAAATATAACAGCCAGAGTAAGAACAGGATATAAAATATATTCTGCCAGACCTTTTGCCCAGGAACGGCTTGTGGGGAAAACCCAGAAAATATAAGAAACAACTAAAAGCCATATAAAAAATACCGCAAAACAGGCAGGTGTTTTTAACAATCTGTGCCATATGATAAAAACCAGCGGAGTCAATAAGATACCTGTAATAACTGCTATTAAAGCATATCTGAAGGCTTCTTTTTTATATTCTTTACTTTTTTCCTTCAGAGCAATATCAAGGCCATCTTGCAATTCATCACGCCACAGTGCGGCAAGCTTAACTGCAGAGGTTTTATGATAAGAAGCATCTTTATTTGTCACAGAAATAAGATATACGCCTTCACTCTCAAGAACGGGAGTATCGTTTACAGTATTGATTTTAACAAAGGGAGGACTTGTCGCTCTCATAAGAACTTCTTCCAGCCTTTTCTCCAGTATATAGGCTCTTTCAGAGGCATTCATACCTGCATCTGAATAGACTTCAATAACAGGTCTGTAATGGAGCATAACAGATGCTTTATCAATCTTTTGAGCGGCAGAAGGTAAAGGAGTATCATCGGGAACAGGTATCTGAGTCGACACAGGGAGAGGAGGCAAAATAACAACAGGTGTACGGGTGGCAGAAGGTTTTACAGACGGATTATCAGGCTTACTTACTGACGGAGAAGGAACAGGAATGTTCTGAGCCGGTGCAGAAAAACAGCAGGCCAAAGAAATAATTATTATTAAAATTATTATTAATGTTCTATGAATCTTCATAAAAATTCTTCATCGGGAGAACACATCAGGTCACTCCTACCATTCACTCCTCACTCTTCACTATATATTCCATAATCCCTTTAATTGTTCCGCCCGTGGTATGCCTTTTCTCCCTCCGAGAGATTGGCATTTAAGGCCTGCTATAAGGGATGCAAATTCCAGGTTTTTCTCAAGATTGTATCCAAGAGTAATACCACGGGCAAAAGCACCGTGAAATACATCTCCGGCACCGGTAGTATCTACGACAGGAGAAACACTGTATGCTTTCTGCCTTATGACTTTACTGCCATCGCAGGCAAGAGAACCTTCTTCTCCAAGGGTAACTACAAGTACGGAAGAAGTAAATCTTTTCTGCCATAATGTTACGGCTTTTTGAAGTGTTTTCTTTCCCGTAAAGGAAAGAAGATATTTTACAGGAAGAATATTATGGGTGGCGAGAGAAAAAATTTCATCATTTTCAGGAGCATATCTTTCTATATCAGTGACAACAGGGATATTTTCCTTTCTGGCAATTCTGACTGCCTCAAGGGAAGCTCTGGAATGATGCACATCAGTAAGAAGACAGGAACAATTTTTTATAAAATCTCCGTCTATATCTTTTTCTGAAAGCAATCTTTTATTTCCTCTGTTATAAAAGATTGTACGTTCGCCATTATGGGTAAAACAGAAAGCTATATGAGATGTAGCGCCTGTATCAATAAATAAACGGCTCACATCCACTCCTTCTGCCACAAGAGACTGTCTTATCTTCTCCCCTGTTTCATCATCGCCTGTGACTCCTGTTACGGCACATATTCCTCCCAGACGGGCTGCCGTTACAATAGCTGTTCCCGCCTGTCCTCCGCCCTGCTGATCCAGAAAAGATATTTCTGCCTTTTCACCGGCGCCGGGATAATTATTTACAATACCGATATAATCCCATGCAATACCGCCTATGGCAATGATATCAAATATTCCGTGTGAATTCATGTTAGAATCGTAACGCGTGACGCGTCACGCGTGGAATACTCCATTTTCCGTAAGTAGTAAATAGTGAGTAAGGATGTATCCTCTCTACTCACTACTTACTTATAGCTGAAAAGTTTTACTGTGCCTACCGTCACGCGTTATGCATTGATAAACTTTTCTATTTCCTTTATAAAGGTACCTGGTGTAACAGGTTTTTGAAGAAAACTGTTAACAGGAAACATTTCACTGTCACTATCTATGTTACATGGCAATTCATTATTAATTGCGCTGAGACCTATAACAGGAATATGTTTCCATTGTTCATTTTTCCTGATATCCCTGGCAACATTTATACCTTCATCCATGCTTTCCATCATAATATCGAGAACAATCAGGTCAGGTATCTGTTTTTTAAGATTCTCCATACCTTCTTTACCGTTTGAAGCCCTGGCGACAGTGTAACTTTTCGTTTCCAGGATCGTCGTCAATGCCTCAACAAGATCATCATCATCATCAATAATAAGAATATTTTTACTCATAAAATCACCTAATTAAATATTAACTTTTATTATAAATACAACGGGGTAAAACATATTTGACAGGGCATTTATCCGCATCATCCCCGTAAGGACATGTTATTATCGTTTCAGTTAAAGCCACTTCTTCATCAACAGAATATTTCGTGACTCCAAGATTGTAGAGAGCATTACAGACATTACGTCTTACACTCCAGAAATCACAGGTTTTAATCAGTTTCTCCAGAGGGACTATTGCCTTTTTATCATTCAATTTTCCAAGGACTCTTGCTGCTTCTTTCCTGATCTCTCTGTTTTCATCCTTCAGTCTTTCTACTACAATATCGGTAACAGCAGAATTCCCTGTCCCTGTAGTTCCAAGAACAGAGAGAACCTTCTTTCTGATAAGATCTTCCCTGTTGTCTGCCAGAGCCATAACATCCTGTATTGCATCGGTTGCTTTCATAGATTTTATAGCTTCCAGTGCCTCACAGATAACATTTTTATCTGCATCATTCAAATGTAACATGATTACAGGCAATGCTTCTACTGCTTTAATTCTCCCAAGAACCTGAAGAGCACCTATTTTTGCCCATACGGCAAGCTTAATTTTCTTTAAAGCCAGAAGTATTTCTTTCTCTAAAAGATCAGACTCTTTACGGGTGAACATAGCCGTCAGTGCAGGTATGGCTCTGCTATCCTTGAGTTCTGCAAGAGATCTTATAGCTCTTATTTTAAGGCGTATTACTTTGCTGCTTACTGCTATATTCATCAGTTCCCTTATGTCTAAGGGATTAATACAGAGAACTTCTATCAGATCCTGTACGAACGATTGACTGCTCATCCCGGAAAGAGTATTGATAGCTGTTATACGAACCAGATTATAACTATCCTGAAGACAATCTATAAGAGCCATTAAAGCTTTATCGGATTTTATCTTACCGATTGCTTCAATGATAGCTTTCTTTTTATACTTATTCTTTGTATGTTTGAGAGCCGAAACAAGAGATTCCACTACTGACTCTCCCTGGGCTGCTATAGCATCTACAGATTTTTCTCTTACACAGGGATTGACATCTCCCATGAGTTTCAATAAAGGTGTTATAACTTCACTACCACCTATTTTTCCGAGAGCTCTTACTACCTCTTCCCTGACAGAAACATGTTCATCACAGGAAAGCCTTATAAGTTCATCCCTGGCAATTGTACATTTCAACTCACCAAGAACCCTTATAATACCAGCTTTTATCCTGGGACTGTGTGAGGACAGGGAATTAATCAATATATCTACTTCTTCTTTCCCTGTTTCTATAAGAGCCTCTACAGCCTTTTTATGTATTTCTTCATCAGGCAATTGTAATATATACAGTAGAGACATGACTGATTGAATATCTTTCTCTGATTTTATTATATCAATCTCACTGTTAATAATACTTACAGATGTATTCCTGACAAACCATTCAGGATCCTGACAGAGTCCAAGTAACTCGCCTATAACAGAAAGACCGCCTATTTTCCTGAAATTTCCAAGGCCTCTGATTGCAGCAGTTCTTATATTGGGATTTGCATCCAGAAGATTTTTCGGCTTTAAAAGGTATTTCATAGAATCGGGATTTTTTGTATCGGCCAGAGCATATATAGCTGTTTCTCTTACACTATCATCCCTGTCATTCAGTGCATCTACAAGAAGAGAAAAAGCATGGGAGCCGGATATTTTTGAAATATCAATGACTGCTCTTCTTCTTACTTCAGTTATATCACTGTTTAATTGTGCTGATAATTCATTTAACATCATTGTAAACACCTATATTCTTTCTATAAATCCCTGACAGCATTTACCCGGGTTAAAGTCTGTTAACGTATGGCTGCATGCTATATCTGTCGTTATACCTGCAACACCGGCAAAACATCCCAGACGGGGACAGGTAAGTTCACTGATGACACTGCCTTTGTCCAGAATATCCTGACAGCATGGAAGATAGACACAGTTAAATACAGAGACCTCGATTTTATTCGGGTTTACCTCTTTTAATACAAACTGTCTTGTATCTTCAAAAAGTCCGCTTTTAATCGCCAGTTCTATATAAGCTTCTACTGCTTCTTTTATTGTACCGGCAGGTTTCATATGATAACCATATTCGTTACATATGACATTAACCAAATTACTGGCTGCATTTTCATATACTCTCCTGCAGAATTCCCCTGGATGAGGGAAAAAATCCCTGGCACTTTCCTCTATGGCTGTAACCCAGATTCTTACAAGTTCTCTTTGAGTTTTTCCAGGTTTATATTTGGGATCAATCATATTAATTCGCCTCCACTAATTTCTTTGTTTCCTGTGCTATTACAAGCTCTTCATTTGTGGGGACACATAACACTGCAGTTTTCCCTCTACTTATTATTAAACTTCTCCGGTTATTCAAATCTTTATCAACTTCTATACCTAAAAATTCAAGACCTTCACAGACAAGTTCTCTCACACGGGAAGCATTTTCTCCTATACCGCCGGTAAACACAACTGCATCAAGACCCCCCATAACTGCACCGTAGGCACCTATATATTTTTTTATTCTGTGGCAGAAAACATCAAGAGCCAGTTTAAACTGTCCTTCTCCTCTATCGGCACCTTCTATTATTTCTCGCATATCATTTGATCTCTCCGAAATGCCTTTGAGCCCTGACTGGCTGTTCATCAACTTATCCATTTCGGCAGGTTTGAGTCCTTCTCTTTCCATCAGATAGGTAACAATTGCAGGATCAATATCGCCGCATCTTGTTCCCATAACAACACCTTCAAGAGGGGTAAATCCCATAGATGTATCTATGGAAATACCTCCTTTTACTGCAGCAATACTGGCACCGTTTCCGAGGTGACATGTTACTATATTCAATTCCTCGACAGGTCTTTTTAAAATCTCCGCAGCTTTTCTGGAAACATAATAATGAGACGTACCGTGAAAACCATATCTTCTGATACCCATTTTCTTATATAAAGAATAAGGAAGGGCATAGATATAAGAAGAAGGAGGCATTTTCTGATGAAAAGCAGTATCAAAAACGCCGACCTGAGGTTTTCCCGGTATAATTCTGGCACATTCTTTTATACCTTTCAGATTATGAGGATTATGAAGAGGTGCAAATTTAATACACTCTTCTATTTGCTGTATAACTTCGTCCGTAATAATCACAGAACTGGCAAATTTCTCTCCCCCGTGAACCACTCGATGACCTATAGCCATAATTTCATCCATATTTTTTACTGTACCATGCCGGGGATGGGTAAGAATATCTATTATCTTCTGAATAGCCACTGCATGGTTACTGATTTCCGTAATTTCTCTATATTCATTTTTACCTTTTGGTTGATACCTGAAAATAGCATCAACACTGCCAATTCTTTCTACTATACCTTTTGCCAGATTTTCTTCTGTATCTCCCTGGATAAGTTGAAATTTAGCAGATGAACTGCCACAGTTTAATACCAGGATATTTATTGTTACCACCTTCTTTTGATTAGCTATTAGCTATCAGCTATCAGCCGGGCTATCATTCTATTTTAAGCTAAAGACTGACAGATGAACTGCTGAATTATTTTTCGACAAATAATTTAAAAGCCCTTTTAAAATAGTTTAGAGTTTAGAGATCATTACTGCAACAGGTAAATTGGCACCAAAAAAATATGGCAAACACTCCTGTCTCTGGCCGGCCTCTTGAGGAAAAGATATGCCCTATTATAAAGAGAGTTGTAAATTATATAGACGCAGAATATTAACAGCGTGCATTACCAGTTTGCCACACAACAGGATCATATCTTTTCCGGAAGAGTCCGGTCAGGGACAGGTTTTAGAAATGGGTATGAACTTATCTGGAGCGGTACTTAGTACCGCAACAGGTAAATTGGTACCCAAAAAAATATGGAACTCACTCCTGTCCCTGGCCGGGCTCTGGAGGAAAAGATATGCCGTAGTAAAAGAGAGTTATAAATTATATAGATGCAAAATATTAAACGTCTAAAAAACCAG
>CAYSLJ010000112.1:0-23963 GCA_964431735.1 uncultured Synergistia bacterium
CGCGAGGGTAATTATTGTTCCAACAATTTGCCGGAGTTATTTTTCTTACAGTCCTTAGTACCTCTCCAGATAAGTTCGTAACCATTTTATCAGCTTCTGCCTGACAGGCTCTTACGAAGAAAAATAATTTGCCTTATATAATTTGTTTTACAGACAATAAATTAACCCTTATTTAATTTTTAATACTATGGAAAAAACTAATTTTTCTTCTCCAGAGCCTGCCAGGCAGAAGCTTTTTATGGGCACCCTTTTACCTGTTACGGTACTCAGGAGTTGTAAAAAAATAACCTTATCATATTTAAAATCGTGACGCGAGGACAAAAACCATAATTTTCCAGAGTTATTTTTCTTAAAGTCCTTAAGTAATAATTTTTCCATTTTCTATAATCTGATATCCGTCTATAAAGACATTATTACCGGTACTTACGAAATCGTAATGGATGGAACTGGCATGTTTCCCTCCGTAAGGTCTGTTTTCACCGAGGGCTATGTGAATTGTTCCAAGAGCTTTTTCAGAAATTGTTCCTGTCATAAGAGGTTTTGCCGCAGGATTTGTTCCTATACCGAATTCGCCGGCTCTTTCTCCGAAAATTCCCAGGTCTGTAATTATCTGTTTTGCCTCTTTTTCACATTTTTTCTCAGATACAATGTCTGTAAGTATACCATCTTTAAAATCAAGTCCAAATTTAAAACCATAACCGCTTATATCAATCATATAAATACCATTAACAGTTTCTTCTACAGGAGATATAAATACTTCTCCTCCTGGAACCTGACAGAAACTTGTCTGAAAACCAAGCCTTCCCTCTTCTTCACATGGTGTTCTTCCTTCAATCATAAAGGTTAATTCTGTACCATAATCAGAAGTAATACGAATTTTTTTGCCATTTATCAGAAAAGGAATAACTCTCTTATTTAAATCCCTTATTACCTGGAAATCCATATCTATAGAATTTCTATAAATATTTATTAAAGAATCAAATGCTTCTACTGAAATCATCCTTTTAGTATTTGTATCAAAAGGGTAATCAAGTATAATTCCCGGAACACAGGATAATTGTAGCTGAAAAAGATTTTTTAGATATGTATGTTCAAATAAATTTAAAGAAGAATTTACTGAAAGAAAATTCATGTAATTATCTATGTGAGGAAGTATTATTATTATCTTATCTGCTTTTTTTTCCATATGAAGAAATCGGAAAAAATCTTTAAAAACCGGCATTATCCTTGAAGCAGCAGAGACAGGTCCCAGATTTTTTATAAGATTTACCAGTATCTTATCAGACCATTTTACTACTATATCAATACCATTTATTTTTCTTATCTCTTTCTGAAGAGTTTCTATTAAATCACAGCAAAACTCATTCCCGCAGATTAAAATATTCTCTTTCTCCCCTGCCATCAAACAATCTCTTATTATTTTTTCTTCCAATCCTCTGTAATACATATAATTTAATTCTACACCCACTGCTAAAATCCTATTACAAATAATTTTCAAATCACTCCTTTACTTTTTATCAATGAAATGATAATATAGGTTTATTATTGGCTAAAACAGAGAGGTTTGCCTGAATTTTATGGCTGAAATTATTCATCCTCGTTTTATTGCTAGGAAAGAATTCTTTGGCTGTCTGATCTATGACAGAGATATAGGGGAATATATACCTTTTGACAGAGATGCCACAGAAATCTTTGAACTCAGTGGTAAAAACCCTGTAGATACGGTATACAGTCAATTTTCCGAAAAATTTTCACAGAAATCTTTTAATACATTTATAAAACTCTGTGAAAATATAGAATTACTGGATCAAAACAGGTGTTTCCTGGGTGTATTTAAAAATAGCACAGAAGCATCCAGTTACCTTTATTCTCCTCTGAGAGTACATCTTCAGGTAACAAAAGAATGCCCTCTTGAATGTATACACTGTTTTTCCGACTCAGGAAAAGCTCAGAATAATGAACTAACATTTAAAGAAATTACCAGATTAATTGATGAAATGGGAAATATCGGAACCTGTGAGCTTACAATTGGCGGCGGAGAGCCATTCTGCAGGTCAGACATGATAGATATAATAAAATATGCCAATAAAAAAGGAATAAATATAAGTGTCTCCAGCAATGCTGTTCTGATAAATAAAAAAATAAGCCAGAAACTGGATACATTGAAACTGAAAAGATTGAATGTGAGCTTTGACGGCGTATCACAGAAAACCTATGAATTTTTAAGAGGAAAAAATACATACAAAAAAGCTCTGAGGGGAATAAAATTTCTGAATGAATATTCTTCTTCCCCATGTTATCTTCATGTTACACTCATGAAACAGAACCTGAGTGAAATTCCGGGTCTCATAAGGCTTGCAGAAAATCTTAATTTCGAAGGTATTCAGTTTGATTATGCCCTTCCTATAGGCAGAGCAGCGAACACAGGCTTTACTCTTACATATGAAGAAGCCTGTAATGTAAGAAATATGACACAAAAACTGCAGCGCCATACAGTTCTTAAAATAATTATCCCTTCTATTCCGTTTAAAACACAGCATAGAGGAGTATATCATAATTTCGGTTGCATAGGAGGAACACAGGTCTGTTATATTAATTCACAGGGGTTTATCTATCCATGCGGCTTTTTCAGCAGTCAGCCTACAAAAGAAAATATAAGAGAATCCACTCTTAAAGAACTCTGGGATAATGCTCCTCTGCTGAAACTCTTCAGAGAATTTAAAGGAAACCCCACATGCCTTGGCTGTGAAAGCTACAGTACATGCAGAGGAGGATGCAGAGCCAGAGCCCTTTACAATTACAGAAATTTAAATGCCCCCGATCCCTACTGTCCCCACTATATGAAATTTTCAAAGTGATATGTCATAGTAAATTTCACTTTTCACGACTCCTCACTTTCTAAAACTTTCCATATTTTTTCAGCTTCCGGTATGAGAGCCATTTTCGCAGGAATCCTTTTATGTCCCTGATTATAAAATTTATCCATATAAACATAATTATCTCTTCTGTAATAGACTGTATTTATGGCAGATATACCCATACCGGGAACTACTCCTCTTACTTTATAACCTATATGTTTAAGCATTTTCTGGGTTACTCTGTGATTGGCAACTGCTGCACTCCATGCATATTCTATTCCTGTTGCATCCAGAAATCTGTCATAATGTTCCGAATATAAATAGAGGAATTTTCCGACATCATAGCTATGTCTGTATGAAGGTAAAACTGCAAGCAGTACAGCCTGGGCAGCTCTGTTTGTAAAATCCAGAAAAGTCAATGAACCTCCGAAAATCTTACCTGACTTATTATCTTCAAATACAAAAGCAGAGTAACATCCTTTTAGAAAGGTTTCTCTATGGCCAAAAAGACGATTATAATATTCAGGATGTAATATATCGTCTATAATACCTCCGTATAGTTCAGGGTAAGCATTGCGCCAGAATCTGGAAAAAGCAATGAAATCTTTCGGATCTTCTATTAATAACCTCAGTATGTAATGGTTCACAAGCTTTACAGGTGTAAACGCCGGCCATGACGGTAAAGGATCGGAACAATTTCCGTAATTTTCAACGGGAATATATTTAAAGGAATTTTTATTCAAAAAAAAACCTCCAAAAAAATATAAGCACCGGAAACATTTCCGGTGCTTATATTTTCAGATTAATTGACCTGATTAATTACCAGCCTCTGAATATATTGGAAACTCCGCTTGCAATACCGCCTATTACAGAACCTACTGCTTTACCGAGGAATTTACCTACTGCACTGCCTGCTACTCCGCCTACGAGTGCTCCTGCAATTGTTCCGAGACCTGGGCATATAGCAGTTCCAAGAGCTGCTCCATAGAGAGCTCCACCCATACCTCCTGCTATTGAGCCAACGCCACCACCAAGATTTCCCATACCCTGAATTAACTGATCGGACTGAGGATAACCACCACCACCATACATTGGCTGGAATCCGGGCATATATCCGGGACACATTCCCATTCCGGGCATCATTCCCATTCCGGGCATCATTCCCATTCCGGGCATCATTCCCATTCCGGGCATCATTCCCATTCCACCGCTCATCATCGGGTTCATCATTCCAGGCATACCCATACCGCAGCAACCGCCTGCCATTCCACCCATCATCATCATCATCTGCATCATCTGCATCTGCATCTGCAGCATCTGAACCTGCTGTTGAAGCTGTCTGATCTGCTGCTGCTGCATCATATGGTGCATTCCGCCGCCGAACATCGGCGGAGGCATCATTGGAAACTGTGTATTAAAAGACATTCCTACTCCCATAGTAAACATAATAAAAACCTCCTGTTATTTTCATAATTTTCAAAATTCTTAATTCTTTTCACAGATTATATATCACGACAAATAAAAAAAAGTAAATATCTTTTTAAAAAAATTTTTCAAAAAAATAAATAAAAGAACTATCCCAAAAATCTATTTGGGATTAGTCCTTTTACATTTATTTATTTTATAAAATTATTACCAGCCTCTGAATATATTGGAAACTCCACTTGCAATACCGCCTATTACAGAACCAACTGCTTTACCGAGGAATTTACCTACTGCACTGCCTGCTACTCCGCCTACGAGTGCTCCTGCAATTGTTCCGAGACCTGGGCATATAGCAGTTCCAAGGGCTGCTCCGTACATGGCACCACCCAT
Source organism: uncultured Synergistia bacterium (assembly GCA_964431735.1). Classification (GTDB taxonomy): domain Bacteria; phylum Vulcanimicrobiota; class SpSt-956; order SpSt-956; family JAKJGF01; genus CALARM01. The sequence continues at coordinate 4,674 of CAYSLJ010000112.1, forward strand.
GCCGCCTGCTATTGAACCAAGTCCGCCGCCAAGATTTCCCATACCCTGAATTAACTGGTCAGACTGTGAATATTGTCCGCCACCATACATTGGTTCCATTCCCGGCATATATCCGGGATACATTCCGCCCATTCCATTCATTCCGCCCATCATTCCCATTCCGCCCATCATTCCCATTCCGCCACCCATCATGCCGCTCATCATCGGATTCATCATACCCGGCATACCCATGCCGCACATACCGCCTGCCATTCCACCCATCATCTGCATCTGCTGCATCATCTGCATCTGCATCTGAAGCTGCTGAACCTGCTGCTGAAGCTGGGCTATCTGCTGCTGCTGCTGCATATGCTGCATTTGATGCATGCCTCCACCCATATGCATTCTGCGCATCATTATCATCTGCTGAAGTCCCATTCCTCCTGCACCTATCATGTCTGCCATAACAAAAACCTCCTGATTATTTTCATATTTTTTTACAAACTGTAAAACGTTTTTACTTATAATTTTATATCACGACAGAAATAAAAAAGTAAAGGCTTTTTTGAAAGTTTTTTACATTTTATAAATTTTATAAATTTTACAACATTTTGTAATATTTTGAAATATTTTGAAATATTTTGTAACATTTTGTAATATTTTTTCTATAAAATTTTTATTTTCTCAAAAAAAATAAACCCCGGATTTTTTATTTTTTTCCGGGGTTTATTTTAACCTGAATTATTTACCAGCTTTTGAACATACTGGCAATTCCGCTTGCAATACCGCCTGCCATAAAACCTGCTGCACCGCCGAAGAATCTACCAAGGGTACCTCCTGCCATTCCGCCGAAAAGTGCTCCTGTAACTGTTCCAAGGCCGGGACACATCATAGTTCCAATGAAAGCTCCGTTTGCTGCGCCGCTCATACTGCCAAAGAAGGAACCAAATCTACCGCCGAGAACTCCCATATTCTGGACTAGCTGGTCAGAGCCTGCAAAACTTCCGCCACCATAAAGAGGCTGGAATCCTGCCATATATCCGGGATACATTCCGCCCATCTGGCTGATGCCATTCATCATACCCATGCCGCCCATCATAGTCACACCGTTCATACCTGCCAGCGGACTGCCAATCATGCCGCCCCCCATACCTACAGTACCGAGACCCATGCCCATATTGCTGAATGGACTGCCAATCATACCGCCCCCCATACCCTGCAAACCGAGACCTGCAGTCATATCACTATAGGGACTGCCAATCATGCCGCCTCCCATACCCTGCAGACCGAGTCCAATACTATTATTGACCGAACCTGCCAGCGGACTGCCAATCATGCCGCCTCCCATATTCTGGAAACCGAGGCCTGTCATCTGTGGCATACCCATCATGCCGCTCATCAACGGGTTCATTTGACTGTAAGAACCGGTACCACACATATTTCCTGCCATTGAACCCAGCTGGCTCATAAGCTGCATTATCTGAAGTTGCAATTTAAGAATCTGAATCTTCTGCTGAAGCTGTTGAAGCTGCTGCTGGTATGAAGTACCTGTAGTACTACCGGACGTCGTCTGTTGCATCGTCGGATACTGATTATTTACAGAAATTGACATTGACATTCCTATACCGAACATAATAAAACCTCCTGATTATTTTCATATTTTTTATAAACTGTAAAATGTTTTTACTTATAAATTTATATCACGACAGTGATAAAAAAGTAAAGGCTTTTATTAAAAGTTTTCAGGGATTTTCCAGATTTTTCTGAAATTTTCCTTCAGAGAAATCTTTATTAATTTTCACAAAAAAAATAAACCCCGGATTTTTTATTTTTCCGGGGTTTATTTTATATATTACTACCAGCCTCTGAATATATTGGAAACTCCACTTGCAATACCGCCTATTACAGAACCAACTGCTTTACCGAGGAATTTACCTACTGCACTGCCTGCCACTCCGCCAACAAGAGCACCTGCTATTGTTCCGAGACCGGGGCATATAGCAGTTCCTATGGCTGCTCCGTACATTGCACCGCCCATACCTCCTGCTATTGAACCGATGCCGCCGCCGAGATTTCCCATCCCCTGAATTAACTGATCTGACTGAGGATAACCACCACCACCATACATTGGCTGGAAGCCGGGCATATATCCGGGACACATTCCCATACCGGGCATCATTCCCATTCCACCCATCATACCGGGCATCATTCCCATACCGGGCATCATTCCCATTCCACCGTTCATCATCGGGTTCATCATACCGGGCATACCCATGCCGCAACAACCGCCGGCCATTCCGCCCATCATCATCATCATCTGCATCATCTGCATCTGCATCTGAAGCATCTGAACCTGCTGTTGAAGCTGTCTGATCTGCATTTGCTGCATCATATGACGTCCGCCACCACCTATGAAAGGCGGTTGAAAATGGGGCTGAGTCGGTGTAAATCCGTATACCATTCTTGCTACCATAATAAAAACCTCCGTTAATTATCAAATTTATTTTTTCATTCTTATAAAATATATATCACGACAATTTAAAAAAAGTAAATAGGTCTTATATATATTTTTTTATTTTTAACTATAGTTTTGCACTTTTTTTAAAGATTATAATTTCTTACATAGTTGAATAAAATAATGTGTTTTAATATAAGCTGCGTAAAAGCACCACGCAGAGATTTGTCGGTTATAATTTGACAAACCAGTGGTATAATAAGGATTTTACTTACTTTTCACTATTCGCCATTCACTTTTAGCGGATTAAATGATAAAATATAACCTATGAAAAATAAAATCATTTTAATAAATTACAACGGTCTTTCTACGGAACTGTTCAGTCTTATGCCTGACAATGGCCTTGCCACACTGGCATCATTTCTTAATTCTATCGGGTATGAACCTTTAATTCTAGATTATGTTACAACCGTTATATTCAGGACATTCTTTACGGAAAAAACAAAAGGAATAATAAAAGAAATTTACAGATTGAATAACAACCTATACGAAGATAACGCTATAAAGAAAATGAATGACCTGAAAGTGGTTTTCAATGACATTATAAAAGAAACAGAATATAAAATAGCAGAGGAATTAATAAGATATATAAAAAAATACAATTCACCTCTTATCGGTTTTAAACTATGGGAAGGGGCAGGCTTTCACGGTTCAGTCAGGATTGCAGAAGAAATAAAAAAACATCTGCCACAGGTGATAACTGTTGCAGGAGGCCCTCATGTGGACATGTATGATACACATATACTGGACCATACCTATGGTTTTGATTTTCTTATATATGGAGAAGGGGAAATTGCTCTCGGTGAATTAATCGCATATTCTGAGGGTAAAAAAAATCTGGCAGCCATACCGAATCTTATATATAGAGACGGAACCACCATCAAGAAAAATCCCGTCCAGTTCATGAGTAATATAGAAGAAATTCCTCCTCCTCTTTATAATGAAGACATATATCCTGCTATGAAAGGAAACGAAAAAATAAAAGCTTTTCTTATAGAAGAAAGCCGTGGTTGCCCTAATAAATGTAAATTCTGCATACATCCCGGGAAAAGTGGTTCTGTATGGAGACATAAAAATCCGAAAAGAGTGGTCGATGAAATACAAAAATCTCCTTCTGTAACGGTAAGGTTAACCGGCTCAAATCCACCTCCCGGACTACTTACATCTATATCGGAAGAAATACTCACGAGGCATCTTTCTATAAATTATTCTACCTTCGGCCATGCAAGGAATTTTCCGTCAGAAAATTATAAGTTAATGAGAAAAGCAGGATGCAGGTCCATGGCTTTCGGTATAGAATCAGGGTCACAGTATATACTGGACAATTCTATAGGAAAAAATATTTCGACAGAACAGGCAAAATCTGCTCTGAAAGCATCAAAAGATGCAGGTATTTATACAATAGCAAGTGTTATAGTGCCTTCACCTTATGATACGGAAGAAACCATAAAAGAAACCATGCAGTTTCTTTTAGATGCAAATCCTGACTCAGTAACGGCACAATTTGCCATACTCACACCCAATACGGAATGGTGGGAAAATGCGGAGAAATATGCTTTTCATTTTAAAGACAGAGAAGCTCTCAGGAAGAAACTCATGTTAAGAAACCCTCCGACCTTATTACCTGCTCCTCTGTGGGAAAGAATCCATTATAAATTAAATAATATGAATGACAGGGATATAATCAGGACAACAGGAACATTTATAAAAAAATTACAGAGTAATGGTATTACACATGGCATGAGCGATTTTCACACAATACTGGCCATTTCAGGTAAGAAAGAGATAAAAGATTTAAAAGAAAAGAGTGAAAAATCATTTATAGAAGGAGATATGGAGCAAATTATAGATATAGTAAGTACTATAAATGAAAATATTCTTAAGAAGTAGAATTTATAGACGGAAGAACAGATAATTGAACTCATAAAAATGCTTGAAAAATTTGCTTGATTTAAAAAGGATATTGAATAAATAAATAGAAAATTTTAATTAGATAAAGTGAAAATAACATGACTGCTCACCACTCACTATTTCTGAGCAATACGGAGTAAAAAAATGGATCAAATCATATTAATAATAGTATTATTCCCTATCATATTGCTTTCTCTTATAATACATGAGGTTGCTCACGGGAAAATGGCTTTTTTCCGGGGAGATCCCAGTGCTTTTTATGAAAACAGATTATCTTTCAACCCTCTCTTACATCTGGATCCGATGGGTTCGCTCCTTATGGCGGGAACACTGTTTTTTTCCGTTATTGCTACAGCAGTAGCAGGAACGAATTTTATAGTCTGCCTCGGATGGGCAAAACCAGTTCCTGTAAGAGAAGAGAATTTCTCCAATTCCCGGTTCGATCTTATACTTGTGTCACTTGCAGGTCCTGCAAGTAATTTTATCCTGGCTTTTCTTGCAGGTCTTCCTTTTCAAATTGGTCTTATGAGAGTGCCTCAGAATGATTTCTTTTCAGAAGGAATGTTATCACTGTTTTTATATCTTATTGTAAATGTAAATATAGTGCTTGGAATATTCAATCTCTTTCCCCTTCCGCCTCTGGACGGTTCAAAGATTTTGTCTGCTTTTCTTCCTGAAAAATACGAGCAGATGATAAAATTTCCATCCAGAAATACTATGATAATAACTATGGTTGTAACGATATTACTCATAAACTGGGGAGGATTTTCAGAATTAATAAGATTTTTTATAAATTTATTTACCAGTATTTCAGGCAATTAATGATATGAGAAGTGACACAATAAAACCAAAATATATAAATGATCTTCTCCTGTCACGGGTTACGGGTTACGCATCACGAAAGGTTAATTATGAGTTACAATGTAAAATTAGAAATCTTTGAAGGCCCTATGGATCTGTTGCTCCATCTGGTAAAAAAAGAAGAAATAGATATATATAAAATTTCCGTATCAAAGATAATAGATGAATATTTAAATTACATATCTCTTATGAAGGAACTGGATATAAATATTGCCAGTGAATTTCTGGTCATGGCATCGACACTTCTGGAATTAAAATCAAAGTTAATACTTCCTCCTCCTCCTGAAATACTCAGGGCAGAAGAATCTTATGATGAAGATACCATAAACACGCCTGAAGATCTGCTGAACAAAATAGTGGAATATCAAAAATTCAAAGAAATAGGAGAACTCCTGAGTGAACTGGAAAAAACAGAGAAAAAATATTTTCCGAGACCTGTGGCGAAATCAGAGGAGGAGGAAGAAAAAAAATTTTCAGAACTTTCAGTAGACGACCTGGTCATCGCCCTTCAAAATATGCTTAAAAGAAAAAATGAAAAGGTAAAAACCAGAATTTTACAGAGAGAAATTGTAACAGTGGAAGAAATGAAATCTTTCATAAAAGATAAATTGAAATCAACAGCAGAATTTGATTTCTTAGATTTATTTACAGAGGGCACAGGAAAGATCAGAATAATAACCGGTTTCATAGCACTTCTGGAACTTATACTTGAGAAAAAATTAAGAGTAAAACAGGAAAAAAGATTTGATAATATATGGATCTATTCGAAATAAGCGAAAAATATTCAAAAATAATAGAAGCAATATTATTTGCTTCTCCCTGTCCGGTTCATATACATAATATTGCAGAAATTATAGAACTGTCAGAAGAAATAGTAAGAGAAATTCTCCAGAAAATGAAGGAAGATTATAAAGACAGAGGTATGAATATCCGTGAAATAGCTGACGGAATAGAAATGTGTACAAACCCTTCCCTTCATAATTATATAGAAAAAATGCACAAGGTCACTGCCAGTTCAAACCTTTCGAAAGCAGCGCTGGAAACTCTTGCCATAATTGCATATAATCAGCCCATAACAAGAGCAGAGATAGAAGAAATCAGAGGCGTAAGAACGGCAAAAATAATCTCAACCCTTCTTGAGGGGAAATTGATACGTATTGCAGGGAAATCGGATAAAGCAGGCAGGGCGTTCGTCTATGGCACAACAAAACAGTTCCTCAGACATTTTGGAATAAAATCACTGGACGAACTGCCTGATATTAAGAATTTTAAATAAGTGAGTCATAAAAAGTGAAGAGTGAAGAGTGAAGAGTGAAGAGTGAAAAAGTTAGTCGCAGGGACGTTTAAATAAACGCCAATTACGCATCACACGTCACGCGTTACGCTCCTACAGGCAGTTTCACAGTAAAGATTGTCCCCTTGCCAGCTTCGCTTAGAACTTCAATAGTGCCTCCATGGCTTTTTATTATCTTATAAGAAAGGCTTAAACCGAGTCCCATTCCCTTACCTACATCTTTTGTAGTAAAAAAGGGATCAAATATTTTTTCTAAATTTACCTCTGATATACCGCAGCCATTATCTTCTATAATGGTAACAATCCATGATTGTTCTTCAAAGGTTTTAATCCTTACCTCTCCATGACCGTTCAATGCCTGAATGGCATTTATCAACAGGTTCATAAAAACCTGGTTTAACTGCCTGGGATGACATTTTATAAAAGGCAGTTCTCCGTATTCTTCAATGACTGTTATACCATGTTTTACCTCATGGCGTAACATATTCAGGGTAGAACGAATACCGTTGTTAAGATCATAATCTTCAAGTTCCGGCTTATCAAGACGGGAAAATTCCTTCAGATCCTTCACTATTGATTTAATTCTATCAGTACCTTCAAGAGAATCATTTATAAGGTTTTTCAAATCGTCCATTATATAATCAATCTGAAATTTTTGTTTAAGAGCCGACAGTTTAGAAGTATTATCAGAAGATAGTGAAAATTCTTCCAGGTTCTGAAAAAATTCTTTTAAATTCTTAATATAGGTTTTAAAAACCTGAAGATTGGAATTAACAAAACCGTTGGGATTGTTTATTTCATGGGCTATTCCTGCGGCAAGAATGCCCAGGGAAGCCATCTTGGCAGATTGAACCAGCTGGGCCTGAGTTTCTTCAAGCTCTTTTATCTTATCCTGAAGAAGAATGTTTATTCTTTCCAGTTCTTTCTGATATCTGGCAATTCTTTCTGCTTCAATAAGTTTTTCCTGGGTAAGCTTAAGCTTGACCAGATTTTTTATTTTCAATGGCAGAAGAAATCTTATATCATCATGCCTGAGGGGCTTTGTAAAATAATCGGCCACACCTAATTTCAAACAGTCTTCTATATCGCTGATTCTGCTGAGAGCACTCAACACTATAACAGGTATGATTGTAAGAGAAGGAACTTCTCTCATAGATTTGAGCGTATCAAAACCGCTCATAACAGGCATCATTAAATCAAGGATAACAAGATCGATTTTTTCTTTTTTTAAAATCTCAAGTGTATCGTAACCGTTCGAGGCCTCGAAGAATCTATAGCTATCTCTGTCAAGTATGGCTTTGAGTAACATTCTTATAGAAGAATCATCATCTACAATCAATATTGTTTCCTGCAAAACAACCACCCTTTAATGCGTGATGCGTGACGTGAGATTTGCTTTATCAGGTCACTATAAAAAAATCGGCTATCAATAGAGAAATCTGTTGATAGCCGATTTTTTCAACTAAAGTCCTACTATACTTATTATAGTGGATAATACGAGAAAAGCTATGGCAAGGCCAGTAGTTATCTGATTCAGTTTATCTTCCAGAGATTTAACTCCTTTTCCCTTAAATACTGACTCAGCCCTTCCTCCAAGTGTACCTGAAAGGCCTTCACTTTTTGTAGTCTGAGATAGAATTGTAAATACAAGGCATGCTGAAATAATAAAATATACTACAAGTAACAGTATCATAACAGGGTTAATATTTGTAGCTGTCCCCGGAACTTTAACACTCTGCACTACAGGATCTGCTGCGGGAGCCGGAACCTGGGCAAGTGTTAACAGTAAACTATTGATAAATTGATAGAACAATCGCCTCTACACCTCCTAAAACCTGAATTCATTTTAAATGTCTATGTTACCACAAATTTAAAATAAAATCAATTTTTTTTAAAATTTTTTATTAAAGTTTACTCTGCAAGATAATACTTTAAAACCTTTACTACATATTTATTATCAGAGTCTATATTCAGTTTCGGTATTATAGTTTTCACAATAAAATCATTGGGACTTGAATTTACCTGAGGTATAAAATCCATGCCGTCAAGGTCTTCCTTGTTTACATCAAAGGATAGAGGTTTAACACTGGCTATTGCTACAAGAGATTCAAGACCCGGTGTTCCTGACATTTCGTATTCCCATGGCTGAGCTGTCTGTTCCGGCGGAATTTTATAAAGGCGCGATGCCGTTAAATAATTGTCCTTCTGCATCCTGTTAGGATATACAAGAAGAACAGTTCCGTCAGCCTGAATACAATAAATAGTAATATAACAATTTTCACTTGCTCTGAAACTTATAAACATTTTATCTTTCTGATGATAGGTAGAGAACTCTCCCCTGTCTACAGATAGATCAAGTATATTATTCCACCCTGTGGTTTTCGCAGTCATGTCACCTGAAAATAATCTGGAAGAAGGATCTGTCTCATCAGGTCTCACATTCACATATTCAGGAGTCGGTGTGGATACAGGGGTTGGCATGAGAGGAACCGGAGTGGATTTATTTTCGGGAGTAGCTGCCGGCACAGGTGTTGCAAAAGCTGTTTCTTCAGGTATCCATTTTCCCCCGGTAATTTTGTAATGTAGTCTGTTGGCAAGCTGATGGGCAAAATAAAATATATCACTTCTGGGGCCTTCCACATTATCGGAGAATCTTATCTGACTCGTTTTAACATTGGAAACCCAGGCTCTCAGACTTATTTTATTCCCGTCTATAGTATAACTTCCCGATATAATCTCATCAGCCCCTTCTGCGGCACCGAAATCTATAGCATCATTCGGATCTACGAGAGCCATTTCCCTTCTGGCAAGTTCATCCAGAATATTATCAAAATGAAGCCTGTCTACAAGTTTAACCTGACCTGATTTTGCAAGATCTGCCATAAGCATTTCGGCAAGTTCAAAAGAAAGTTTCTGGTCTGCCCCTTTAAAAGGAACTACCGTATATCTTGCCTCTTCCGATAAAACCATACATGGAATTAAGATAATCAATAATACGAGTAAAAATTTAAATTTCATAAATAAACCTCCTATTCACCTGTACACAGTAGAGGCATACAGGATAGAATCTACAGATAGACGTTTCATAAATAACCTTCTATTCACCTGTCCCCAGAATGATTTCACCTTCTACCTGACCTTTGCTCATTTTGAGAGGATGCTGTCTGTTATCAGATTCCTTTGCCACCTCTTCATGCAAATAATTATACACTTCATCGGCAGTTACGAAACCGTTTTTATCTTTATCTGCCTTGCCTGAAAGCCCCTGTAAGAGATAGTAGGTAAATATGCCATGACCCAGTTTTTTAGACTCTAGAGCCACTTCATTGGCATCGCTTGCCGTTATGACAATACGGCCTGTGCCGGAAGAAAGTCTCTTTAAGAAATTATCGGAAATATTTCCTGCCTTTCCTCCTTCCTGACCGGCAAAGGTCTTGCCGCCAGATGCTCCGCTGTAACAGGAATCTACAAAAAATACAACCTTCTGTGCAGAAAGTCTCGTAAAAATATTACTGATTTCATCCATAGGCAGAGCAGTGGCATAAAGGTTATCAGGATCTGCGTCATAGGTAACTATATACTTGCTGAGACCGTCTCCGTCATTACTGTTATTGTCTATTTCAGGAGCACCATGGCCTGAATAGTAAATAAATACTAGATCATCCTTCATTGCTTTTTCCCTGAGGAATGTTCCCAGAGCAGTCTTGACAGCTTTAAGATTGGCCTGTTCATTTAAAAGGAGCTGTACATTCCCCTCAGGGAAACCTCCTTTTTTTGTCAGATAGTCATATATTGCCTGCGCATCGGAAGCACTGTAATTTAAAGGAGTTACCTTTGGACTTTCATATTTCCCTATACCTATAACAACAGCCCATACCTGTCCTTCTTTCGGTTTATACATAACAGAAATTTCCTGTAAAACCTCTTTTCCCGTAGCATCTACGGCACGGATAGAAATATAATTAAGACCCGGTTTAAGACGTACATCCTGTGTAAAGAAATATTCTTTCTTCGCCACTGCCCTGGGGCCTTTTTCCGTCCAGTCAGGATTTTTACCGTCTTCCATTTTCCCTACATAACTGGCAATTTCAAAGCTGCCTATGCCGTTTCCTGCATTTACAATTCCTTCTACAGTCAGCCTACTGTCAGAAACCTCTATAGTCTTATCGGATGTTAAATCTAAAGGTTTTTTTAGAGCAATTGTAATAGGAGCTTCCAGTTGCTTTATTTCTCCTGCTATCTGTCCCTGAATACCGAAACCCTGGCTTTCCTGAATATCCAGTTTAAATTTTATATCCTTCTGAGAAGCATCTTTAGCAGAAAAGAGAAGCTTGCCTTTTGCTTCACTTCCTGGAGGAATACTTCCAAGATCAGTTTTACTCTGATTTAATACTATATTACTGTTCTGACTTTCAAGACTTAACACAACATGTTTCGCAGTGCCTTCACCGGTATTTTTCACCGTCACCCATAATTCCACTGTTTCTCCCGGATTAATAATTCCATCAGAGTTTCCGGAAGAAGAGCCCAGAGAATCATCGTCAAACTGACAGGTATATGAAAGTTTAGCAGGTTTAACTTCTTCCACATAAGGTAATATTACAGCAAGATTCATATCTCCGTCTTTTTTATATCCCTGACTGTCTGTTAATATTAATTTAAACTGAAGATCTTCCTCTTTTGCAGTTTTATCTACAGAGAAAGATACTTCTTTTTCCAGTTCCACTCCGGAAGGTATATTACCTAACTCAAGGAGAGGAGTATCTATTTTTACAGAAGAATGTTCACAGGAAATATTAACCTTTGCTCCCTGAGCTGTACCGTGGCCGCTGTTTTTCACAGTCATTTTCATAGTTACAACACATCCAGGATTTATCTGCCTGTTTTCTCCTGCTTTTAAAATCTTATAGCTGTAAGATAAAGACGGCAGTGATACAATCTGCATGGACATTTCCTGTCCTGATTTTCCATAACCTTTCTCTTCATTGAGATCAAGACTGAATTTAATATTACCTGAAGCCATATCGGACGGCACAGTAAAAACCAGTTTTCCCTCTCCTTCACTTCCTGGAGGAATATTACCTATAATGAATTTTCCCTGCCCCGTATGTATCTTCCGATCTTCAGGTTTTATGGATACAGTAACACCTTTTGCTATACCTTTACCGGTATTTTTTACCGTCACAAAAAGTTCTACCGTTTCGCCGGCATTAATCACGCTGTCTCCATTGCCGGAAGATGAACCGGTATTATCATCACTTATTCTATAAGTGTATGAAAGAGCAGGAGGCAATTCCAGTGCAGGTGTTGGAGATGCAGCTACCTGGGTCGGGACTAAAACAGGAGGTAGAGGAACGACTGCCACAGTTTCTCTCAATTCTTTAGAATAGCCGCTTTTATCTGAAACAGAAATATTTAAATCTACATTACTGGCTTTAACACCGGCAGGCACCTGGAATACAAGTTTTCCCGCTCCTTCCTGTCCGGGAGGAATATTTCCGAGAAGGAACTGATCCTGTAATAATTTCACACCATGAGTGGCAGTGGAAAGTTTAAGCAATGTATCCCTCGCCGTTCCTTTCCCGTTATTATTTACTGTTACCCACAATTCCACAATTTCATCGTAAGTTATCTTACCGTCTCCATTACCGGAAGAAGCACCGCTCAGGTCATCATCAATACGGGTTTTCATGGCCAGTTCGGGAGAAGATTCTCCGACTACTGCAATCTGATAAGTATCGGCAAATTTTTCACAATTTTTCCCTTCTATATCTATGTTAATATCGGCAGAACCAGTAGGGATATGGTCTCCTGCCTTCATAGCAACTTCAAACTGTCTTGTTTCCGAAGCACTTATATAACCTATATCTATTACCTGAGGGGTAATATTCACATCGGGATTTTTCGAGGAAATTTTCAATTTTATACCTGTTCCCTCTTCCTGTGTGGTATTTGAAAGAAGTATATTTAAAACAGCAGTTTCGCCGGGTTGCAGTGTTCCGTTACCGTTACCCATCTGTTTATCATTTATTTCACAGGTACAGGTAAATGTAACTTTTTTTATTTTTGCTATCATATAACCTTCAGGCCCCCACTGAGAAGAATTACCGGCTAAAAGTGCTTTACCGTAAGAAAGGGCATTTTTATAACATCCGGTATTCCAACTGTCACCGTGGAATTTTCCCCAAATAATGTCTTTAGAGGCGGAAGAAAGTTTCAGCAAGGAAACCTTTCCCTGTTCTGAGGCAATCACTGCAGACAGATTTCCTCCCATATTCAAAAGTGCAGGAGATGAAAGGAGACGTCCCGAAAGTTTATATTTATCCTTCAGGGTTCCGTCTTTACCGTTATATATGTAAAGATATTCATCCCATGAAGTAACGGCAACAATTGTAGAACCTTCTATATCCGCTATGACAGGAGATGAGCTTATCCAGTTGCCTGTAACCTGTTTCCATATTAATTCTCCCTTATTTCCGTCAATAACATAAAGGCAGTTATCATATGACCCGACTGCTATATCAATTTTCCCGTCAGAATTTATATCTCCCAGTGAAGGAGTTCCGTCTATGGAATCGCCTGCCGTATATTTCCATAACATCTGCCCCGATTTACCGTTTAAAGCATAAATATTCTTATCGTAAGAACAGGCAATTACTTCATAAGAACCGTCACCGTTTATATCACCCGTAACAACAGAAGAAACAAAAGCATCGCCTCCGGCAAAACTCCACATTTCTTTTCCCGTATTACCTTTCAGACAATATATTTTCTTATCGGCAGAGCCGAATAGTACCTCTAAAATGCCGTCACCGTCGACATCTGCCATAGAAGGAGCATTGCTCACATCTCCTCCTGTGGTAAAAGACCATATTTCTTTACCTGTTTTACCGTCTACAAGATAAACGGTGCCCTTCTGATTTCCGAAAGCAACGGCTAAATCTCCCTTCCCCGATATGTCGCCCGTTACTGGAGAAGAATTGAGCCAGTCTTTACCGTCAAATTTCCATAACAGTTCACCTCTGTTTCCCCTCAGGGCACAGGCAAAATGATCCTGTGACGTAACAATAACTTCCAGTCTGCCGTCTCCGTTTATATCTGCCACAGAAGGAGACGATATTATTTTGTCGCCTGTCTTATAATCCCACACAGATTTACCTGTTTCCCCGTCCACTACATGGACATAGGAATCATTTGAGCCGAAAATAATCTCTATTTTTCCGTCATCATTTATATCGGCACATACAGGAGAAGAAAAGATCTGTCCCCCTGCTTTATATTCCCACAGAGGAGTTATGGTTGATGCAGACGAAAGGCCGCATAAAATTATAAGGAGTAAGAAAATTAAAGAATATTTCAGAAGAATTGATACAGTATTCATAAAAACACCCCTTCTCTGTTAAATCTTAACGCGTAACGCGTGACGCGAGGATTATGTTCATAACCGGTTGTGTATGAAATCATACAGAATTTTCATAATGTATAGTGTATTTCATAACTTATTAGAATTTAAGTAGTCATGACGCGTGACGCGTGACGGGTTTAATCCCTTCACATCACCCATTACGCATTACGAGGTCATTATTTATGGATAATTATGAAACTAACTATATCTGTCATAACCTGTAACCGGAGTTATAAAAGAACAACTAATTATTATTATAGGACAAATAAGAAGTTATTTCAATCATTTACAGGTTATTTAATAAGTTAATTGGTGAAGAGTGAAGGGTGAAGGGTGAGTAGTGAGTCGTGAGTGGTAGTAACCAGGGTAATTCTACCCGTTACGCGTTACGCGTCACGCCTTACACATCACGCATTACGAAAACCACCCGTTACGTGTCACGGATTTATATGAGCGAGAAAATCTCCCCAGTTAGAATTATACCCGAAATCAAGAGAAGAATAACTGTTATTATTATAATCCTGTAAAGTACCGGCAGATGACGGGAAATAAAGGGACATGCCGCTGGCAGTTGTAGAACCATCAGTTTTTTTAGTTATTATAATGGCATTGTTTAAATTATTTATTATATCGGAAGAAATAGAATTTACTTCCGATATAGATGAAAGGGATTGAACAAAAGTAGAAATATCGACATAATTTTTATTGTAAAAGAGTAAAGATTCTTCTCTGTAGCTTCTTATCTGTCCGTATATATCCGGTTTATTCATTAAAACAGTGGAAAGCTCTTTAAAATTATCCGCAAGAGGAGCTATTTTTTTAAGATCAAGAGCAGAAAGAGTCATATTTGTCATTTTCATATCATTGTAATATTTTATGTAATCATCTGTTATGGTTTTAGAAAAACCGGCAGGATTCTGACGGGGGTTTTTAATAAGAGAATTGAAAATAATATCATAGGGCCACCCTGTTACAGGCACATCATCCTGGGAACTTATGAAAATATCACTGACATTTCTCAACTGACAGGCAACTTCTATATTCCCCATAGAACAGGAAGTGAAACCTATTATATCCACCCTGCCGTCATTACTTAAAGCCTGCTGTAACTGTTTTACATCCATTGCATGACCGCTTACTTCATCTTTAAGAAGTCCCTTCCAGCCTCCGCCATGGGTAAAAATATTCAATATATAATAATCTGCCGGGTAATGCTCTTTACTCCAGAGAATAAAATCCTTCAGGCTATCAGGTGAAGCCATATCGGTAACAGAAAGATTTTCTACAGGGTTTTTATTTCCTGCATAATATCTTTTAGCCGTGCCTCCCTGGCTGGACTTCGCCTGTTCCATTACTATATTAACCCGTGAAGTGGATATTAAAGATAAAATTTCATCCTTTTTGATATCTGTAATATTTTCAAGGGTGCTGTTTCCGTTCATATAAACCATGACAGTCCATGTTACATCACCGGAAGGAGTCGGAATTTGTGTGGGACTCACAGTCGGTGTCTGTGAAGGAACAGGAGACGGAGAGGTAATAGAAACACTGCTGACTCCGCCGCAGGAGTTAAATAACATCAACATGAATATTACAGGAATCAGATAAAAAATGAATTTTTTCATAAATACTCTTTTTCTATACTTTTGCAGATTTCTTAAAAACAGTTGTAATTCTTAAATTTAAGGCTAATTAGCTATTAGCATTTAGCTATTAGCAATTAAACTAAGAACATAAGCTAATAGCTAATAGCTAATAGCTCTTTGATCATTATCAACTATGTAAGAAATTATATTTTTTTTAAAAAGTGCAAAACTATAGTCTTTTTATATAAAATAAAATTAATATAGTAATTATAACATATTTACAAACATTTTATAAACTTATTTTGTTAAAGGAATTTTTATTCTCTAAATTGAATTACTGAGGTGAGCATAAATAATAAATATATTCTCTCGTGACGCGTAACGTGTGACGGGAGGAAGACATTTATTACATACTTATGCTCAGGTCAATAATTCCGGTTAATAAAATTTATGGAGGTAATTTATGAAACAATTATTATTAATTTTTATGTTTTTATATTTATTGCAATTTCCGGTAATGGCAACACCCCTTACAGATGCAGCGGAGGCGAATGATCTGATAAAATCAGAAAAACTTCTAAAGGAAGGGGCAGATGTAAATAAAAAAAATCCTTCTGGCTATACCCCTCTTATGATTGCTTCAGGTCTCGGAAACAGCCAGATAGTGGAACTGTTGCTTACGGCAGGTGCAGATATTACAATCCTTGATACCAGGATGGGTGCTTCGGCGCTCCACAAGGCAGCCCAGAGCGGTAACCCCCAGGTGGCAGAATTATTAATCCGTCATGGTGCTTTTATAGACCTTCAGTGTCCCATTCAGGGAAACACGCCTTTAATAGATGCAGTATGGCATAAAAAGCCTGCCGTAGTAAAGTGTCTCGTAAAAGAAGGAGCAAATATCTATATAAAAACCCACGGCGGGGCTACAGCCATGGATTTTGCAAAAAGAGATAATCTGACGGAAATTATAAATATTCTTCGCACTGAAGAAGAGAGAATCTCAAAAGAGATAGAGAGTCAGAAACTTATGAAGGCAGTAGAGGCAAACAATCTGGAAGAAGTAAAAAGACTGCTTAAAGAAGGAGAGTCTCCGAACGAAATATATCCCTTTATATGCAGTGCCAACGATGGTTATACCCCTCTTCTCACCGCTTCCAGATACGGATATACGGAAATAGTCAGAGCACTTCTGGAAGGAGGAGCAGACCCTCATATTACATGCGGACTTATGAAAGCCACGCCGGGACATAAAGCAGGCTATATGGGCCATGCGGAAATTGCGAAATTACTGCTTCCTTACGGTCTGGAACTGGATGCACAGGGACCATATAACGGTTATACCGCCCTTCATGATGCCATATGGCACGGTCATACTGAGACAGCAAAAGTCTATATTGACGGAGGGGCAAGACTGGATCTGAAAGGACATGACGGGAAAACTCCTCTGGAACTTGCGGAAGAATACGGTTACCGGGATATTGTCGATATGATAAAGAAAAAGACTGACGGGAAAAATAGCATTTCAGAAAACGATATAAAATCTTTTGTCTATGAATGGTTTTCCTGGTTTGATCATCAGGCAGATGAAGAAAATTTCCTTTCTCATCTTTCTTCAGATGATCTTATAATGGAATTCCCTGAAAAGACCTTAAAAAGCCATGACGATTTTAAAATCTGGTATGACGGGATAAGAAAAACAATAAAAAGTAACACCCATGATATAAAAGACCTTGCAGTAACAAAAAATAAAGATGGAATCTTTGAGGTAAAGTTTATGGTTCTCTGGAAAGCTAAAACATTTAAAGGTGAATCTATAGAACAGACCTATGAACAGAACTGGGTAATAAAGGTATCTCCGGAAAATAAATTCATAATAGAACGGTACTCTGTGAAAAAACCGATGTAACGAAAATCAACGAAATTTATAAAAGGGCTGGCCTTCCGGCCAGTCTTTTTTCTGTTACTGACCTGAACATAAGCATGTAATAAAGGTTTTCATTCCGTAACGCGTTACGAGACCATAGAGGAGATAGAAAAACAACATGTCAGTTTTAATTGTGTCAAAAGCAAAAAATCATTATCACAGTATTTCTGAAGCCATTAATATGGCAGAACCGGGAGATACCATATTAATAAAACCTGGCACTTACAGCGAAGAATTCTGTATAAATAAAAATCTGGTCATTGCGGGAGAAGGGAAATCTTCCGATATTATTATTAAAAACAACCGGAATAATATCCTGTCGATAAATGCGGAAAAAGTTACGGTAAAAAATCTCACATTTTGCTCTCCCGGTTATGATGCAATAAATATCCTTTCAGAATCCTGTAGAATCGAAAGATGCAATATTTCCGGCAGTAAAACCGGTATTTCTGTTAGCAATAAAAGCACATGTCACGCAGAAGATTGCACCATATCAGAAAATCAAACAGGAATTACAGTTACGGAATACAGTAAATGCAATGTCAAAAATTCGGCTATTACATTGAATGACGACACAGGTATTATATACAATCAATCATACGGTACGGTGGAAAATTCTGTCATATCAAAGAATAAAATAGCCAATATCGAAATAGCCTGCAGCAGTAAGGCAGATATTATAAAATCAAAGATATGTGACGGAAATATTTTCGGTATTACAATCAGCGAAGGAAGTTCCCCCCTGATTGAAGACTGTGACATTTATGAAAATTATTATTCGGGAATATTGATAAATAAATAAAAAGAGCTGTGTTTCCACAACTCTTTAAACATTCCTTTTCTTCCGTTTTCCCTATAATCAAGGGGGTCTTTACAAAAAATCCGGGGAAAATATTTTCTTTGCCATTTAACTCCTGCATACCATCAGTCATAATATCAGCTCCTTATTTTCAGGGACTCTTCTATTTTTTCCAGACATTCCAGACATATGCCATGAGACATATCCAGAATTTCCAGACAATCTTCAAATTTTTCCCCGTCAACCATAAGACACCGGCACCATGCACACTGATGTAATTCCGGACATGCCAGTAAAACAGCCATTTTTATCACTCCTTTTCATAGATGAATAAGCATTTATATTAATCGACCTGTTTGAATATAGATAATCTGTATTTACGGATAACATATCGAATAACTCCTTATTTAACGTTAAAAAATTCTTAATTCCATAATATAGTCGCTTTTAATTTTGAATAATTCCCCATATAATCGTAAAATTAACTACTATATAAAGGGTAAGAGATTAATATGTAGAAATATTATTTACTTTATTTGCAGAGAAATGTAAAAAAGCTAACCATCGGAGGCTATTCGAGACAGCCCCATATTCAGAGTGATTTATATACTGGGATGAGCATAAATAATAAATATATGCTCTCGTGACGCGTAACTCGTAACGCGTGACGGGAGGAAGACCTTTATTAAATGCTTATGCTCAGGTCAGTAAAAGCTTATAATAAACTGATACTAAGTACCGCAACAGGCAAATTGGTACCAAAAAAATATGGCACTCGCTCCTGTCCCTGGCCGGGCTCTGGAGGAAAAGATATGCCGTATTAAAAGAGAGTTATAAATTATATAGACACAAAATATTAACAATCTGCAAAACCAGTTTGCCACACAACAGGATCATATATTTTCCGGAAGAGTCCGGTCAGGGACAGGTTTTAGAAATGGATACTGACTTATCTGGAGCGGTACTAAGGACTGTAAGAAAAATAACTCCGGCAAATTGTTAGAACGATTAGTATC
>CAYSLJ010000113.1:0-23792 GCA_964431735.1 uncultured Synergistia bacterium
ACTTAGTCACTCGACTTCTGGTCTAGTCAATCTGAGCTTATAGCGTTAGCCACAAGCCCCCGCTATACCGCTGGAGCGGTTAGCGGTGGGTGGTTGACTCACAAATTACCTCTAATTAAATTTTATCATGAGAAGATTTGTAAATCAACCTTTATAGCTTTTTCGGCAGTGTAAAAGACCTGTTGGGTGAAAATTTTATTTTTTATAGACGCTTATAAGTTCTCTGGCTTTTTTATTAAAGAAAACTTTCATCTCTTCATGGTTTATCGGTTTTAACATTTTTGGAAGTATTGTTATGTTATCTATATTTTTAAGTGATATGGAAAGCCAGTAATCATCAAGACCTATATGTTTTTTCTTTGCCTGCACAAGGAGTTCATTAAAGTTCATATAATCTCTGTCCAGAAAATAAATATCAACAAAGTCTTTAGCTTCACTTCTGTCAAAAAGGGCAGATAATTTATTGCACGATATGTCCAGCAGGTTATCACTGAAGATGCCGTATTGTTCCTGTAGAACTTTTTGTTCCAGTCTATAGGGTGAATCCTGTGCAAAATCACATTTTACGATATTTTCTTCTCCGAAATACATAAAAACCTCAAGATAGGTGCGAAACTGTTTCCTTACTTCCAGTTTTACCTTTAATTCTTCACATATTTTTTTTATATAAGGCAGGACAAATGGGATCTGAGCCGGTTCTTCTGTGAAAAAGTCCAGATCTTCTGATAATCTGTGCTGCAGGTAGAATTCGGAAAGAGCAGTTCCTCCTGTGAGAAAAAAGGTGTCTTTTAAGGGTGTAAGAGAGAATAATTTTATAAAGTTTATCTGTTCTTCTGTTAAAATACTCATAATTAATCTTCTTCCTGAAAAAACCATTCCCAGAAATGTCTTATCTTTTTTGAAAGATTCAAACAGGGCAGATTTTCTTTTATTATCTCAAGAGGAACTGTTTTCACGTCATTTGTATTGCCATTATTAAGGACTCTTGAGACATACCATATAAAGAAATCTTTTGTTTTGTAATCTTCTTCTTTGAATTCATAATCCCAGAGAAGACCTTTATTAACTTTTATTCCATAAAGTGTGTCTTTCATAGAATTCCTTCCCCTAAAAAGTTCTATTCCCATACTTCTTTTAATGCATAAGAAATTTTACTCATCACCTATCCCCCCTTTTTATAGGGTTTTATTATTTTTAATTCTGGAATAACTGAATAGTGTTTTTCGTTAAATGTATAAAGGGGTAAATCAAGTGTGGCTGTCATGTGACCAATAATTACATCAAGCATACCTGTGTTATGACTCAAATGGCAGGAAGAAAATATATCAAGAGCTTTTTCATAGATATCTTCAGACGGCCAGAGTAGTTTATAATATGACGTTTTCTGTTTTATATTTTCCAGTTCTTTCTTATTTCTACATCCCTGCAACAGTTCAAAAAGAACAAATCCTGGAAGAGCGATTTCATCTTCAGGGATTGCTTTTATCCATATAAGTGCCGGAGGATATTCTCTCAATATATCTATCATAATATCTGTATCAAGAATAATCATAGTTTTCTGCCTCTATTTTGAACCTCTTCTCTGAGACTTCTTGCATAATCAGAACTGTCAATTATATCAGTTCGATCCTTCCAGAGTCCTACGAGACCTGAATTTAAAAGGTCAGAAACTTTCATAAATGGTTTTGATGAAGGATATATTTCCTTTTCAATAAACCTTTTTACATTCAAAATTTCATCTTCCGACATATTTTCTATTATCTGTATTACTTCAGTTTTAATTTTTGAATTAATCATAAAATCAAGTGCCTTTTATAAATTTATTGTCAGTACAATTATAGCAAAAAAACAGGGAAAATAATTACTTTAGTATTTTTTCTTCCCCCTTTCCTTATTTTATAGTGTATTTCATAACTTATTAGAATTTAAGTTATCGTGACGCGTAACGCGTAACGCGTGACGGGTTTAATCCCTGCCCCTCACGCATTACACTTTACGCATTACGAGGTCATTATTTATGGATAGTTATGAAACTAACTATAAAACTATCTGAGATAATTATAATAAATATTATAATAAAAATAAATAGGCTTTTATTTGACACGGTCATCTTTTCAGATTGATAACAGAAAAAATAATGGTATAATAAAGTCATTACACTCAGGGAGGTGTTCTGTTGAAAACGTTCTATTATACCCCTTTTTTCACCTCTGTCAGAGATTACCTTGTAGAAAAGTGTATCGAAGTCATAAAAAATGGGAAAAAAGCCATCTATATTCTCCCTTCCCGTGAAGCCATATTCGATGTGAGAAAGAAATTCCTTGCCGCCTCGGGAAACCTGATAAATACGTCTGTCTTCGGTTTCAGCGACCTTGCCGGCGAAGTGGCAGGGAAAAAAACTATCACTGAAGATGTTTCACTTCTTATAATCAGAAATATTCTGAACAATAGAGCGGACGGCTTTTTTAAAGATGTAAAAAACAGGCCCGGTTTTGTCACATCCCTTTACAGTTTCATAAAAAGACTTAAGAGATTGAACATGCCTCCTGATAAGCTCGAGTATGTAAAATATAATTTCACCGGGTTAATGCTTGAAAAACTCGATTTTATCCGCTCTGTTTACGAAGAATATGAAAGATACAAAGAAAAAGAGTCTATATATGATCTGAATGATATGCCTCTTCTGGCTCTGAAGAAAATAAAATATTCTCCTTTTTTGTTTCAAACAGGCATTATAGTCATTGACGGCTATATAAACATAGACCCTGTCGATAAATCTATGGTGAAAACCATATCCAAATATTATCCTGAAATAGATTTCTACGGCTCCGTACCTTTTAAGAATTCATATAATGAAGAATTCATAAAGAGTGAAATTATAAAAGATCTTAAAGACCTGGGATTTATATACAGTGATAAGACATTTCCCGAAAAAAAGGCAAATCCTTCGATAAAATCCATCTGTGAATATCTCTATTCCGATGAAACAGTATTAAAAGGCGATATAAGGGGAATAAAAATCTCAAACAGCCCCTGTATTGACCATGAGGTAAGGGAAATGGCAGCTCTTATAAAGAAAAAAATCCTGTCACGAGAAACAGTTCCCGAGAAAATTGCCATTTATGTTAAAAATATAAATGAATACAGCAATGCTTTCGAGGAAATATCTGGCGAATTGAATATACCTGTCCTGGCAACATGGAAGAAAATACTCATAGAAGTCCCTTTAATAAAGGATTTTCTAGGCTTATTGAATGTTTATATAAAAGGAAGAGAACATGAAGGCATAAGGAATATCTTTTCTTCAATATATCTCCTTCCTTTTGATATACTTAAAAAACTTGAATTTAAAACCGATAAAATCCCTTTAAAGATGATCTTTACAGGTAAAGATTCTTCAGAGTATATCGATAAATTCTCACATATTATAAAGGAATACTGTCCTGATACGGATTTTTCAGCTTTTATCGATATTATTTCTTCACTCAACCCTTCCGGCTCTGACACAAAAGAATCATATCTCAGGAAACTTATGGATATAACAGAAAAGCTGGATCTGAAGGGAAATATCATCAATCTTTACCTGGAAGGAATTATAGACGGAAAGAATTTCACGAGAGATATAAAAGCCATGGATTCTCTGAAAAGCATCATGTCTGAAATAATTGAAATGGAGAAAACATATAATCTCTTATCGGAAGGCTTTTCTGTCGAACAGATTTATGAAGAATTGATTGAATGGGCCTGTGTTGAAAGAGGAAAAACGGCAAAAGACACGGGAGGGGTGAGGATATTAAATACCGATCTTGCCAGAGGCCAGTATTATGACATTGTATTTATGCCGGGAGTAAATGAAGGTATCTTCCCGTCAGTGTTATCAGGAAATCCTCTCTTTGACAGCGGCGAACATGATCTGTTTATGTCACAGAATATAAATCTGATAAATAAAAAATGGGAACTGGAAAGGGAAAAGATAAGATTTAATCTATGTATGGCATCGGCAACAGAAGAACTTTATATATCATACAGAACATGTGATGAACAGGGGGAATATATGATAAAATCTTCTTTCCTTGACGATCTCTGTTCTTTAATAGATGAAAAATCTTTAAAAAATGTGACAGCGCAAAAAATTTATATGAGAAACAGATTTGAACCTCCTGAAGAGCCTCAGAGCCATAAAGAAATGCTCAGAAAGGCAATTCATTATATATGGAAAGATCAGTCCTCCCATATGGATAATACAGTCTGCAATGAAGAAATACTGGATTATATAAATCATGCCGCCATGATGGAATACGGGAGACAGGAAAACCCTTTCTTCGACTCTTATGACGGCATTGTGACAGAAGTATCGTCACAGAAGAATAAATACTGTTTTACACCTTCCCGTTTTAATTCCTACAGTTCCTGTCCTTTTAAATATTTTATGGAAAGAGTGCTCGCCATAACGGTTGATGATGAAGATGAGCCTGATGCAAGGAAGATCGGCTCTTTTTACCATGAAATCCTGAAGGATTACTATAAAGATAACAGCTGTTATGACAGGGAAAAACTTTATTCCCTGTTTGACAGAATATTTGATAATACATTGAAAAGACTTTATCATAATATAATGCCGGAAAAACTCTGGCAGTTTATTAAAAAAGAATTGTTTTCCGTAATCAGCACCTTTATTGAAAATGATATGAAAAATCTTGAATATTACAGGGAAAAAACCGGCTTTACAATGAAACCATGTCTCCTGGAACATCCCTTTACCATAAAAGATGAAGAGAAAATGATAAGAGGTGTCGCAGACAGGGTGGATCTTGAAATGGATGATAATAATTGTTTTACGGGAAGATTTATCATTTATGACTATAAAAATTCTTCTACAAAAGAGTTAAGGGATTCCGTCGAAGGTAAAGATTTCCAGCTTCCTCTGTATTACCTGGCTATAGGAGAACAGTTAAAAGACGAATTTCCCGATGTAAATCCCGAATGTATGGCACTTCTTTATTACTCTATTAAAGAAAATAAAAAACGTGGTCTTGTAAGAAGTGACATGAAGAAAAATATCTTTAACAGAGGCGGCCCGACATATACAGTGGGAAAGGAAAATATGATTGTCCTTATGGAATATATTTCCCGTAAGACTTCCGAACTGATAGAGAATATAAACAAGGGAGTCTTTCCTCTTACTGTTTCATGTCCCCATGGTACAGGATATTATTCCTGTAATTACAGAAAAATATGCAGATATGACAGATACAGAATTGCAGAAAAGAATATTTTAGAGAAAGAGAAATCTCGTAATGCGTAATGCGTAATGCGTGATGCGAAGGGATTAAACCCGTCACGCGTCACGCGTCACGCGTCACGAAATATAAAAAACAGGGAATTACTGGAGAAACATAAAACATGATAGATAAAATTTGCAGGGATTATGATGTTAATACTGAACAGGCAGAAGCTCTGGATATAAAGATAAATACAGGTTTAAAGGCCGGTGCCGGCTCAGGCAAAACAAGAGTGCTTGCCAAAAGATTCTTCAAAATCTTAAAAGAAGCTCCTTTAATAGAAATTGACTCTATTGTGGCCATAACCTTTACCAGAAAAGCTGCAGTGGAAATGAAGGAAAGGATAAGACTGGAAATATACAGGGAAATAAAAAAAGAACATGACAGAGATTTAAAACTTAAATGGAAAAAATTGAGAGATCTCATTACAACGGCAAATATAGATACAATACATGGTTTCTGCACATCTATTATAAGAGACAATTTTGCCCCGGCCGGTATTGATCCTGCATTTACACTTATAGAAGAAACAGACTCTGCGGTAAAACTACAGGAATTTACAGAAGAAGCTATAGAAGAATATCTGGAAAACACAGATCATGACGGCACGGTAAACCATGTTCTGGATAAATACGGCACGGCAACGCTTGTGTCAGGTAAATTGAGGGATGATATTATAAGACTTTATTTTTCCATAAGGGGACATGGCGCCTTTGAAAAAGAAATGGAAAAGTGGAAAAACTCTTCATGTAATGAACTGGCATCTATGGCAATAAGTCTGTTACTTAAGCTCCATGAAAAATATAAAGATTTCAAAAACAAAAAAAATGTCCTCGACTTCAATGATCTTGAAATAATGACAGAAAAACTGCTGGAAAACCATGGGATAAAAGAGAGGTATTTTCAGAGATTCAGATATTTCCTCGTAGATGAGTTTCAGGATGTAAATCCCATACAGGAACGGATACTGTCGGGACTTACAGAAAAAGATGGCACCATACCTCCGGGAAGACTTTTTATCGTAGGTGATCATAAACAGTCCATCTATGGTTTCAGAGGTGCCGACTACAAAATATTTGACAGAGTCTGTGAAAAAATCAATGAAAACGGAATGGTGAAATATCTTTCAAACTGCTACAGAAGCACTGCAAATATTGTAGACACGGTAAATATGATCTTCGAAAAATTGATAGATCCCTTTGAAAAACTTCAACTGCCATTCAGTGATAACGGAAAAGAGCTAAAGGTACAGCTCGTTACCTGGAAAAAGGATGAAGTAAGCAGAAAAAGTAAATGGGATACAATAAAAAAACTCCTTGGTGATGATAAACATAAAGAAATTTTAAAGAGAGAACTTCTGTTAACCGGTGAGGATGAAGGGAAGAGCCACAATAAAAGAGACTACCAGGGAGCCATAGTGGCAGGACTGGTTCAGAAAATTACCGGCGAATACAGAGATGAAAAAGGTGGATTTACCTGTAAAGATATAGCCATACTCCTGAGGAGCAGAACAAACCTGAAATCTATAGAACATGCCCTTCGTGCCAGAAATATTCCATGCTGTGTAATAGGAGGACTGGGATTCTGGGAAAAAGAGGAAATTATTGATATAATGTCACTTTATAAGTATATCTTTAACCCTTCTGACTCTATCTCTTTTCTTTCTGTTCTCCGCTCACCTCTTATGAGTTTTTCCGATAATATGATTTACACCCTCCTGGAAGGTTATGACATCAGCAAATCTTTAATGTCTTATCTTGAAGAATTTTCAGAAAGCTCTCCTGTTGCCGCAAGGGCATATAATCTCTTTACGAAATGTTTAAAACTTAAAGGAACACTGAATTCTTATGAACTTATTAAAAGATTATGCGATGAAACAAATTACGGAGAAATATTGCTTTCATTACAGGACGGGGAACAGAAATACAGGAACCTGGAGAAACTCTTTTCTCTGGTCATGGAATTTGAAAGGAAAAATATATATAATCCGGGAGAGCTGCCCCTGTATCTGGAATTAATGGAAGATAACGGTGGAATGAATGAAGAAGCCTTTATCGATACGGAAGACAGTGATTCAGTCAAGATAATGACTGTCCATGCCTCAAAGGGACTTGAATTCGATGCTGTAATAATACCGGATATGGACAGAAGAATCGACTGGATAGTAAGAAGGGATAAGCCTTTATTTTTCTATGATGAAGAAAAGGGAATAATATGGGCCGGTATAAAAGATGAAGAAAATCCTGATTATCAGGCATTTTATGAGAGACAGATATTGAAAGAAAACAATGACAGCAGGAGAATATTCTATGTGGCTGCAACAAGGGCAAAGAGATACCTTGCTTTTGTAGGAGAAAATCAGGAGAGTCCCGAAAAAGACGAGCCGTCTCTTAATACCTTTATGATACAGATGAAATGGGCATTGAAAGACAGGATTGTTAACACAATGGAACATACTGACGGGAAAAGCTTTATTTCCTCTCCCCCTTTACCGTCATATCCGCCCGATTTCGCAACAGAAGCTATAAAGAACCTGAAAAGTAAGGGATATGGCGGGGATATAATAAAACCATATGTAAGCACTCCCGCAGGTTCTATAAACATATCAATGTATCAGAAATATCTTACCTGTGGCAGGCTTTATTATTTTCAGTATCTCGCCCGTCTGGAACCTGATGATGGAAACGGTCAGGAAGAAGGTTTGTACGGAGATAAAAAAACAGATGCCCGCCTCAGAGGAAATGTTGTCCATGAAATACTCAGTCATATGAATTCCTTTTCAGACAGGGACATGAATGAAAAAATTGAAAAACTCATAAAAGAGGAGATAAGTAAAAATAAAGAGGATTATATTTCAGAAGATGAAATAAGGAAATATATAGTAAATTATTTTGACATAGAGAAAAATCTGAGGAAAGAAAGAAAAGGAAAATATCTGAAAAGCTTTTATGAATTCAGATTTTCCGTTCCTCTTGAAGGAAATGTTTTATTGAACGGTGTGGCAGACAGGGTTGATATATATGAAAATAACGGTGCAGTAGAAGCGGTTATTATAGAATACAAGACAGATACAGTCAGGAATATTGAGGACATAAAAGAAAAAATTGATTTTTACAGGAAACAGCTTTATGCCTATATGTATGCCATTGAAAATATTACCTTCAGAGAAGGTTTTAAGACACGGGTAAGTACGTCCTATATCTATTTCCTTCAGAGAGGCCTCTACGGGGAGATTGGAAAAGACCATGGCCATATAGAGGAATTGAGGAAAGAACTTCTGCTGTCTTCGGACATGCTTCTCGGAAGAAAGGATTTTGATGAGTATATATATAGAAAGAGCGGCATATGTTCCGGGTGCGAATACAGAACACTGTGCGAGAAAATCGTAACATGTAACGCGTAATTCGTATCATCTGATTGACCTGATAATATTTCAGGTCTGTTTGGATATTCTTTCTCCGAAATCTACAGCTGCTGAATGGCCTGCTTTATATAAAAGACCGGTACATGTTTTATCCATAATAAAATTGGTTGTTATAAGGCAAAAATTATCCCATAATCCTCTGTATACATCTTTAAATAGTACAGAGGAAAGATTTTTATATTGTAAAACAACTCTGCCCATATATATCCATCTTTTTTATA
This sequence comes from uncultured Synergistia bacterium, assembly GCA_964431735.1. Classification (GTDB taxonomy): domain Bacteria; phylum Vulcanimicrobiota; class SpSt-956; order SpSt-956; family JAKJGF01; genus CALARM01. The sequence goes on from CAYSLJ010000113.1 coordinate 8,928, forward strand.
ACTATGCAATTTCACTCTGTATAGTTCCTGTTTCATATAAGAAATCAGGAGATATATCGGCTCCGTTCTCCCAGGCAATTGTATCAGTTTCCTTATCCAGATATACCTTTTGAAAATATTTAATATCTTTAAGAGGTTCAAATATTTCCCCTTCAAGATGCCCCTTCAGATCTACAAGGCGGACAGTCCCATCTTCAAAGGTTAAAAATAATTTATATTCTTCCGCATATTTAACGTTTCTTACAAAGTGCATATAAAACACCCCAAATTAAACTAAAGGCGGAATTTGTTTTAAAGATTTATTGCATATAGCAAGATCCCAGTTTTCTATTAATTTTTCTCTATTCTCAAAAGCCCATTCCAGAACAAGCGAAATAACTCTTTTAAAACTATCTGAGATAATTATAATAAATATTATAATAAAAATAAATAGGCTTTTATGGCAGGCTACCCCATCTTCATCTTTTTATTGACAGAATATCAGTATTTTTTTTATAATTATAGATAATAGATTGAGAAATAACAATGGAAATTTCCTTGAAAGGAGAAAGACTATGTTAAATCTTAAAGACATAGAGGAAGCAGTATCAAATTTAAAAGAAAAAGAATTAAGAAAATTTCGGGAATGGTTCGAAGAATTTGATGCCGGTGTCTGGGATAAACAGTTCACTGAAGATGTGAAATCAGGAAGACTGGATAAAATAGCAGAACATGCACTGGAAGACTATAAAAAAGGGAAATGTAAAGAATTATGAAGCATTTTGCCGGACCTTCTTTCTGGGAATGTTATGAAAAATTGCCTGCAGAAATCAAAAATTTAGCAGACAAAAATTTTAAAATTTTTAAAGAAAATCTTTATCATCCTTCTCTGCATTTAAAAAAAGTTAACAATTACTGGTCTGTAAGGATTGGTATCAGATACCGTGCACTGGCTTTTGAAGTAGAGGAAGATTTGTTATGGTTCTGGATTGGGCCTCATGAAGAATATGATAAATTGATAGAAAAGTAATCCTGTAGAACAGTAAATCCCGGTAATTCCGGCTCAGGCTCCCCCGTTAACGTCTCTTACAAAATGCCTGCGAAATACTCCCTTAAACTAAAGGCAAAATCTATGTTAAAGATTTTATAGAAGGAGCCCGATTTCCTATTAATTTTTCTCTATGAATTACTCAGGCCTTCGAGATAATAATTATAATCATTTTCACTGAAACATACGAAAATAACCTTTTCTATGGAAGTATTTTTAGCAAGGAATTTTTTTACTTCTCTTATTGCTATCTTTACTGCTCTTTCAATCGGGAACCTGTAGATGCCGGTGCTTATGGACGGGAAAGCTATTGTTTTTATATTATGTTTCTCTGCCAGAACAAGGGAATTCCTGTAACACCCGGCAAGTAATTCGTCTTCTCCGCTGTTTCCATCATGCCATATGGGACCTACTGCATGGATGACCCATTTTGCCGGCAATTTATATCCCTTTGTTATTTTTGCATTCCCTGTTTCACAGCCTCCGAGAGTAAGACATTCTTTTTCAAGTTCCGGCCCTGCGGCAGAATGGATTGCGCCGCATACGCCAGAACCATTTCGGAGTCTATCATTTGCGGCATTTACTATGGCATCTACGGAGAGTTTTTGTAATGTCTCCTTTGATGAGTTCTATTCTTGATGAAATTTCTGTTACCTGTGACATGAATTATTTCCTCCTTGTTGAAACGTTATTTTGATTGATAAACTTATTTGTTATTTTTCTCTACAGATCTTTCTTTAATATTATCAGGATTTTCTTTGTCCAGTTCCCATTTTACCGGATTATTTATTATATATTCCCTTATCTGGCTTAATTCCAGATCATTTCTTATAATATGGTCATAATAATTTCTCTGCCAGAGTTTGCCGGGGAATGGCGGCCAGTTATGTTGTATTACAGATTTATGATAAATGTTTGTTGTTAATGATTTAAACCGATGTATAATATCAGGCAATTTCATCGTGGTACCACCCGGTGGTTCTCCCTGTAAGGGATTAGCCCGACAGGGGCAGGCACGGGGGCCTGCCCCTACGGTTAATATGATAATTCCATGAATATGGTTTGGCATTATAATATAAGAGTCTATTCCAACACCGGCATAATGGTCAGGCAATGTATTCCATATATTTTGCACCATAAGACCTGCATCATTTAAGAAGATAGTATTATTTATTGACTGACCCAGCAGACATTCACGATTTTGTATACAGATAGTTACAAAATAATATCCTTTCTGGCTGTAGTCATAGCCTTTCAATCTTATAGAACGTCTATGATGAATATCTGGATTATATTTCATATTACATCTTTATCCGTTCCCTGTAGGGGCACCCCCCTGTGGGTGCCCCTCTATGGGTTATCTTTTGTTTTGTTTCTGTAGGGGCAATCCCCCTGTGGTTGCCCCTGTAAGGGATTGATCTTGCATGGAGGTAATATTCTGAAATATTTTCACAGGCAAAATTCTTCGCCTCCCATGTAATGAGCTAACCCTGCGGGGGGCAGGCACGGGGGCCTGCCCCTACATTATTGCAAAAAATCGCTGTTTTTAATCTTTGTCCATAACTTCTTCGGCAAAATCAGTTGTTGCTTTTAAAATCAATTCAAGGTTGTCTGATGTTATAGATTTTTGTTTAATATAAGTGGTTTTTGAATTGAGGATTTCTTGAACACCTGGTATGTTGTTAATTTTCTCAACATATTGTTGATATGTTTCTTCTGTAGTACCAAAAGTAGATAACTCTTTATTTTTTATTAATTTTATTAAATCATCTAACGTGAGTTTACTGAAAATTCATTCTTGACATTAATCTTTTCGTTTATTCATAAGGAAAAGCGAAGAAAAAAATGTATAGTATAACCGTGATCTTTTCATTATAGGATATGAGTTAGAAAGAGTTTTTTTTATGACAGAAATATTGGTTGTTTCAATTAAGTTGATTTTGGTTTTACACATAGTTATACTATACAGCATTTGCAATTACCTTGTAAATACTGACTTTCATAATGTATATGGTTATACTATACAAAAATTGGCTTCTGAAAAATTAGCTTTTCCTTATTATATCACAGTTTTTCAAGAGATCAATATCAAAAAAAACGCAAAATTCGGTAAACTCACGCTAGTATTCATCCGGATGGGACCAGTCCCACATATGTACAACAGACAGATCCGGATTTGCAGGTAATGATTTTCTTTCATCTCCTGTTAACTCTGCCGGCTCTCCCTTTATATCCATCTGATTTACGACAAAGGTCTTTAATACTTTATCTTTAAGACAGAAAGCCCTGACATACCATTCATAATCATAGACCATAAGAGAATAAGGGATTATTTCTCTTCTTTCTGATTGTTTTTCTCTGGTTTTTACGTAGTCTATGATGAGTTTCTTTCTATCTTTGCCGACCATGGCATCATTAATTTTTTCGAGTAAATCAGACAGTTTACTCTGTGTTTTCGGAGCGGAAATATAAACAGGCTTCTCTCTTCTTTTTTTTAATCCCTCATGATAATATTTCTTGAGTTTATTTTCAAGTTCATCCAGAAATTCCAGAGGTGTGCCTTCCATGCCGGAGAGGTATTTTACTGCCATATATAAAGCTTCTACCTCCTCCGGCAGGCATTTTACAAAGACATCCCTCGTGGTACAGAGTTTGTACTGTTTTTTATTTCTCTCATATTCTATATCAAATATCCTGTATTCACCGCTCAGATCGTAAGTATATCTTATTTCGTCAATATATTTCTTTACTACCGACTCTTTACAATTCAGTATTATCCTGTAATCTGCTATATTTTTATTTTCTCCCTTCAGAAGCATATAGAGGAGATTCAGTAGCCTCACCAGTTTTTTATTGGGACCGTATTTTTTTCTCTCTTTTTTTTTAAAAAAGTTTATTTCTTCATAGGCTGAGTCAATCATAAAAATTAACCTTCTTCCTGAAAGAATGATTCATTGTATCGTTTTTTTTATTTACGGCTTAAAATATTAAACCTATCTATCGGTTTTCAGAAAGATACTATTATTTTTAAGCCATTCTGCAAGTCTCTTATCATCATAAATCTTATTTATTACATTTAAAATCATTGCTTCACACTCATCATCATCTGTATTTATAATAAGTCCGTTCTCCTGAAGGAAAAGATCCATGGAAGTAAAAGCAGTTCTTTTATTTCCGTCTATAAATGGATGATTTAGAAGAATTGAATGTCCCAGGGCAGCAGCTTTTGAATACATGTCCCTGTACAAGTCTATACCTCCGAAAGTGGCCATAGGTCTTGCAACAGAAGCTTCCAGTAATCCTCTGTCTCTTATTCCATATGCACCTCCGAATCTCTCTACAGATCTGTTGTGTATGAAAATTATCTGTTCCGCAGTTAAATAAATCATCGGGAAAGCCTTTCCAGAAGAACCTGTCTCTTATCCATATGTTCATCCACTTTCCTGGCAAATTCAGGAGTTACTATGGCCTGATATTTTTTGATTAGATCACTTACAGCTTCTCTGAATAGTTCTGACTGACTTATCCTGGTTATGGAAGAAATGGTTTTTAACATCTCAATCTGCTGTGGTTCCAGGGTAGTTGTCAACTTTTTCTTATTTTTAAGCATAATTAATACCCCCTTTTTTCTATTTTACCATAAAGTGCCAGCACTTACAAGAACTTTATGGTAATAATCAAAAATAATCTCGTAATGCGTAATGCGTGATGCGCAGGGATTAAACCCGTCACGCGTCACGCGTTACGCGTCACGATTCTCATAATAATACTTGAAGGAATATTCCTTAAAGACGTGAATAATATTTCAACATATAAAGAGAAAAGAGGCCTGTCTATGCTGAATATATCACCGTCAAGAATTGCAAGGTATTTCTACCATGAATGTGAAAGGTATCTGGTCTATGAAGCTACTCCTTCGGAAGAGAGGAAAAGGAAAAACATACCTTCTTCTCCTTATGACCACAGCCCTGTAACTAAAGCCATGCTGGAAGCAGGATATAAATGGGAGGAACAGGTTGTAGACAGCCTGAAGATGGTTTATAAGGCAGATACACAGAAGGGGAAAAGATTATTCAATCATGTTCATGACGAAAAAAGTACAATAGATATTTTACGCACCATAGAAGGAGAAGAATACCTTTATCAGGGGTGTCTTACCGTCCCCGAATCTTTTTATGATGCTTATGAGCTGGACAGGTCATGTGTAAAATTTACCACATGTTTCCCTGACCTGATATATGCCGCTGAAAACGGTAAGGTTATCGAACTCTCCGTAATCGACGTAAAAGCCTCTGATGAAATGAAAATTTCCCATAAGATTCAGGTAGCCTTATATGCTCTGTTCCTTTCTCATATATGTAAAGCTCACAATATAGACAGACAGGTAAATTTTTCAAAAGGCGGTGTCTGGACTTACGGATTGAAAGAACCTGAATGGTTTGATATCAATACCGTTATCCCTCAGATTGAAGAAATGCTTTCTTCTGACATACCCCGCATATCACAGACAGACTCTGTTCACTGGCATATTCATTACAGATGCGAGTGGTGTGAATATTATGATTTCTGCCGAAAAGAAGCGGAAGACACCAGAAGTATTTCCCTCATACCATATCTGAGTTCTATGGGAAGAAAATTCCTTTCAGATGAAGAACATATAGATGATTTAATCAGTATGAAAAGATTTCTTTCGGAAAACAGGAGTAAAAAATCTCTTTCAAAATGTGCTTCTCTTTCGGGGAAACAGGACAGGCTCGCCAGAATGGTAGATGCTCTTATGGACGGTCAGATCTATAATTTCGGAAGTTCGTCTGTTTCAATGCCTCTATGGGAAGATATAAAACTCCTTCTTACCATTCAGAAAGAACCTGTATCGGGGCAGATTTATAGCGCCGCATGTTTACGTAACGGAGGCGATGATATATTCAAACCTGCTTCCATATCGGAAAAACAGTTCGTAGCGTCGTCTATGGAGGATTGTAAGAGAGTCAGAAGGGAATTTATAGAGTGCATATACAATATATTTAAAGAAGTTCATGATTATAATGAAACTAAAAATGAAAGTAAAGAACAATGGAAAGAAAAAAAATCTCTTCAGACCTATGTGTTTGATAGTTTCGAATGGGAACTGCTCAAGGAATTACTGCTCGAAGGTCTTAAAGATCCGCTCGTATCTGAGAAATCTTTATCCTTATTCTTTCACTTTCACAGTGAAAATCTCCTTGTCAATGAAGAACATCCTGATGTTGAAGCATCTTTCCCCCTGGTGAAAATAATAGATGTTATAAGGTCACTCTTTGCCATGCCTGTACCTGTGGCCTATCAATTATCTGATGTGCTGGATGTTTTTAACAGTGTTACAGGGAAAAATTTCACATATAATCCTATGGATAATTTTACCTTCAGGCTGTCCAATGCACTTAAATCAGATGCCATATACAGGGTCTGGCATGATGAGGATGTAAGAAGGATAGAATGGATTGAAAAAGAACTGAAAAAACGCCTTTATGCCACATCATATATACTCACAGGTATCAGACACTGTGCAAAAGGTCTTCTTTTTGCCTACCCGCCGAAATTTTCTCTGCCTTCGTCCAGGAATTTCAATCATCCCCTTTTATCACAGCTGGATTTTATAATCAGATATGAGACTGTTATGAGCTATCTCTCCGTAAAAGAGCAGAGAACTCTTCCAATGAATGAAAGGAAGCAGAAATGCATTGCTTTTACTCTGACTGCAACTGGAAATGTTGAAGTATTTAAAGGGTATACGGAGGCAGAGTTTTTGCTGAAAGAAACAGAACCTGCAGGTAAACTTGATGGAGATAATATCTGGTCGTATATCGTTAGTGAAGATACTCCCGAAGGAGATAAAGATCAGATGAGCTTTACGGAACATCCGAAATATAAATATTACGCTCCGAAAAATAAAGCTTTATATCTGGCTCAGATTAAAGATAATTCTCACTCCGGCAGGGTTACTCTTCAACTGAAAAAAGGTGCCATATCTCCGCCGATTGAGGAAGGAAAAAATTATCTCTTACAGGCGAAATTTACTGACTGGACAGGCGAAAAGGTCATAAACAGGCTTTCGGAACTGGATGGTACGGAAGAACCGGAAGCAATACAATTGCTTCGAAATCCTGTGGAATACTGTAAAGACATAGAGGAACAGGATAATTTAAAAGAAGCATCGGGAAAAATACCTTCGTTAAAATATCTGACTGACAGTCAGAGAGATGCTTTTGACCATGTATTTAATAAAACACTGACCCTCCTGTGGGGGCCTCCCGGAACGGGGAAAACTCATTTTATTGCGGCAGCCCTCCTGTGTATACTTGAAGCTCACAGACTGACAGACAGACCTTTTAAAATATTCCTTTCGGCTTTTACTCATACGGCAATTTCTAACTGTCTTAAAAAAATTGTTCAATTAAATGCTTCGCTGAACATATGGAAGGAAGAATTTGCCCTGGCAAAACTGGGCAGAAGCAATGAAGAAAAGGCGGGAATTCTGGAGGTAAAATCTGAAGAAGGTTTCGATTATATATGTAATAACTCCAGATGTATTCTCGGAGGCACCGTTTATTCGACAAATAAAATGTTTGCCCGGACAGATAAAGACACTCCTTTTGATATGGTTGTAATCGACGAAGGTTCACAGCTACGTGTGCCTGAATCATTGCTGGCAATATCCAGATTGAAAGCAGGGGGAAGGCTCCTTATAGCTGGAGATGACAGACAGCTTCCTCCCATTATAAAGGGTTATTATCCAGACCCGGCTCCAGGTGAACCATTACTGCACCGTTCCATATTCGAAGCACTGAAAAATCCTGACATAGATAAAACCCTTACATGTCAGCTCTTTGAAAATTTCAGGATGAACAGAACCCTCTGTCTTTATCCTGCAGAAAAGATTTACGGAGAGAAATATAAAAGTTTTAACGGCACTGTAGAAAAAAGAAAATTATTACTGACCGGCAATTTGTATGATAATCTATTTGTAGAAACAGTCCTTGATCCTGATTATTCCCTTGTTCTCTGTATTACTGAAGGCATAAGGACCGGTTCTGAAAATCGTGAGGAAGCAGAACTTGTGGCACAGATTGCCCTGGCTCTAAGGGAAAGGCTTATTATGAAAGATACTGGAAAACCTTATCGTGATGACAGAGAAGGTGACAGATTATTCTGGAAAGAGGGATTGTTTATAGTTTCTCCCCATCATGTTCAGATTGATGCCATATGTGAAGCTCTGGAAAACAGAGGATTAACAGAACCTTTTGTCGGCACAGTGGATAAGATGCAGGGACAGGAATGTGATTCTGTTATTGTGAGCTACGGAGTTTCTGACCCGGAGCTTGCCATATCCGAAGATGAATTCATATACAGTCTGAACAGACTGAATGTATCCATAACGAGAGCGAAATGTAAAACAATAGTATTTCTTTCCCGGTACCTTCTGAAACCGACCCTTCAGGTTCTTGAGAAGAGAGAAACGGAAGAGGGCATATCTTTTATGACAGGACTGGAAAGATTTGCCGCAAAGGGTAAAGAGAGTGTATTTCAGCCGTTTTTTGATAAGGAAGCACGTTTGATTGTTTATTCTATATGATATTTTTATGTGATTCCTACAAAAGCTGCCTGGCAGGATCTGGAGAAGAAAAATTCGTTTTTTCTATAGTATTAAAAATTAAATAAGGGTTAATTTATTGTCTGTAAAACAAATGATATAAGGCAAATTATTTTTCTTCGTAAGAGCCTGTCAGGCAGAATCTGATAAAATGGTTACGAACTTATTTGGAGCGGTACTTAGATTTCTTTTATTTGTTTTTCCCGTGACCGATTCCAAGAATGGATTTCAGGTTTTCTATTAAGTCCAGTAAAGGAAAATTACTTCCCAGAGAAATAGCCTTTAATTCCGAAGGCTTCGGAAGTTTCTCAGCAATTTCAGGCAAATGGTTTAACATATGTTTTTGAAGAGCTTTTTCTGAAATCTCATTTTCCGCCTTCTGCCTTTCGCTGAACAGTTCAACTTCTCTTACTGCCTGTTTGTGTTCTGCATCCAGGTTCATCTGCCTTATGGCAAGCTCTTTTTCCAGCTTGAGTCTGTCAAGTTCTGCACCATGTTTAATTTTGGCTTTTTCATGTTCCATGGTCTTCTCTATTGTCTCTGCTTCCACTGAAGCCCTTCTTATCAATTCCGACTGGTGCCTGTCGAATCTGGCTGCTTCTGTCTGTGCTTCAAGGCCTGCAATCTCTTCTGCTGTTTCAATCCGAAGTTTTGCATCAGCTTTTTTTGCTTCAGACTCTCTTGCCCTTATAATTGCTTCATTTTCCAGTTCTGCCAGACGGGCTTCTTTTTTCCTTTCAGAACGGAAGGGACGTTGAAGCATTTCCCAGAGAGTTGAAGAACATACTACTGCTTCTTTAATCTGAACCGTTACGATGCTGAGTCCCAGTCCCTTATCCTGACCTTCTCCTTCCGCTACATGGCGAATGCGTGACGTTAGTTCCTCAATAATCGGTTGTTTGTCTGTGAGTACTTCATCTATACTCATTGTGGCTACTTTGTCTTTAATGGCCGCTTCAGCCTGTTCCCTGAGCTGTACATTTATGACGCGCATCGGGTCATAGGCATCTGAGAAATCCAGTTTTCTGTAAGCTGTTTTTATATCGTTTATAATCCACTGAACATAACCCTGCACGACAAGTCCCTGTTTCTCTCTGCAGATACAGTTTGCATGTATGAGAATGGTCTGCATGGTTGCAGGCACAATGAGGAAGGCATCGTTTACGGGATCGAAACGAAAGGAAATACCGAGACCTATATGAAGAGGTTCTTTATAGCCCCGTCTTGTATGGACTACATATACATTGGGGGGAACAATAACATTTTGAAAAGGCCACCATCCTGTTATACGGACGTTATTGGCATATGGGGTACCTGTACCTTCTCTGCCATCACCTGCGGCGGATCTGGTCCGTGAAACAGCGGATTGAGGAACATGGTGTGCTTTTAAATCATTTTCTACCTGAGCCTTCTGTGCCATAACCTGTTCAAGATATACATTTGACTGATATTGCGGCATGTCTTCCATTTGTTAAATCTCCTCCCCGGTAAAATAATATTCTTTATAGTGTATTTCATAAGTTATTAGAATTTAATTAGAGTGAAAAGTGAAAAGTGAAAAGAATAGGACATTAATCACTATTCACTATTCACTACTCACTTTTCACCCGTTCTTAATTATAGATTGTTATGAAACTAACTATAATTTATCTAGAGACACCTATCTAAAATAATTTAAAAATTTTTAGAGAAAAAATTTTATCGCAAGAGAAAGAAAAAGAATATATCAGGAAAATATAAAAATTAAAGTCAAAATATTTCGAGAAAATTATAACACAAATAATCCCAGTAATAAAAGATATGAAAAATATAATTAAGAAATATATATGAAACCGTTATAAAATAACGGTAAAGATTTTAATCTGGACAGAAATTTTTTTATTCTGAAGTATAATTTTTATAGTGTATTTCATAACTTATTAGAATTTAACTCGTCGTGACGTGTAAAGCGTAACGAGTGACGGGTTTAATCCCTGTGCATCACGTATTACACATTACGTATTACGAGATCTTTATTTATGGATAGTTATGAAATTAACTATAAATGATAGCTTTTCTGAATATTAAAAAATAATTTTTATAGTTATTAAAAAAAAGATTAAACATTATATTTACTTTTTTAATATTTTTGTGATAATAATAATGAATTATTATAACTTCAGATAGTGAAATTTTATAAAGGAGTTGTGGCAAATGGGTGTTGGAATTAATATGAATATGAACATTGGTATAGGGGGAGCCGTAGGTGGTATAGGAGGCGGCATAGGAATGAGTGCCGGTATGGGACTCATGAATCCGATGCAGATGTTAATGCAGTTAATGCAGGGAGTTACAGGTGGAGGTTGCTGTCCCTGTCAGAACGGTATGGATATGGCCGGTATGGGTATGCCAGGTATGGGTATGTCTGGTATGGGTATGCCATGTATGATGGGTGGCGGTATGCCTATGACAGGCTTCAGTCCTATGATGGGCAATAATATAGGTAATTTTCTTGGCATGCAGCAGAATCCTATGATGCAGATGATGCAGATGATGATGCAGATGATGCAGATGATGATGATGGGCGGAGGAGCCAATCCATTTATGGGTGGTATGATGCCTGATATGATGGGCGGTATGCCCGGAATGGGCGGAGGTTTCCCCGGAATGGGCGGAGGTAACTATGCCGGAGCCTATGCAGGGCCGGGCGGAGCAGGAGCTTATGCAGGCGGTTATGGCGGTGGGGCCGGAGCCTTTGCAGGCCCCGGTGGAGCAGAAGCCTTTGCAGGTACAGGAGGTGCACCTCTGACAGGAAATGGCAGTGGAATGGATGCCGTTAATATGGCGAGGAGATTTTTAGGCAGATCTTCGAGATCAATTAAAGGAGAATTACCACACTTTACTGCAGCAGGTGGAAATACCAATAATTGTGCAGATTTTGTAAGTTCCTGTCTTGAAAGTCAGGGACTTCTCAGAGGACATCATGTGGGAGTAAGTAACGGCGGTTTACAGAGAGCATTATTGCAGCAGGGATATAGAGTTATACCTGCCAGCCAGGCCAGAGCAGGTGATGTATGGATAAGCAACAGCGGAGGCCATACAGAACTTGTTCAGGGTGTTGTCAATGGACGTTTGAGTACTATTGGTTCCAATAATGTAAGAACTGGCTATCAGATGATAACGGAAAGAACCAAGAGTTTTAACTCAGGTGTTATATACGCCAGGAGATAGTAAACAGGGCAATCTTTATTTATCATAAAGACCGCAGAATACTCCCTCTATAGCTGAAGGCTTAGAGGGAGATGAATGCGGAGTCTTCGAAATATTGACTAAAGCAAACTTTTTGGGTATAATAATATCATCAGACTAGGGCTGTAGTCTGTGGGAAAAGTCCCAGGAAGCCCCCATTATAGCGTAGCTTAGTGGAGGGAGCAGTCACAAAAGTAAAAAAGCAATTATATATTGCTTTTTTACTTTTCAGGCCTCTACCTGTATGATTTTATTGAAAAAGTGTCAAAAAATTACTTTAATAATTTAAGTAATTCCTCATATTCTTCATCTTTCATGCCGAAATAATTCTCCGGCTGAGGGAAGGTCTTCCCTGTTACTTCATTTACATAACCTTTAAGTCCTTCCAGTATGACTCCTCCGGCATCTCCAAAGACCTTTGCCATTTTCGGTTTGAATTTTGGATAGAGACAGAACATGTCATGGTATATGAGAAGCTGTCCGTGGGCATCTGCACCTGAGCCCAGGCTTATTATGATACAGTCTTTTACCTGTTCTGTAATCAATTTACATACCCTGTCAGGAACCATTTCCAGTAATATGGCAAAAACACCTGCTTCATCAAGTGCCAGTGCGCTGTCTACGATTTTCTTTGCTTGAAGGGCACCTTTGCCCTGAACTCTAAAGCCTCCGAGAGCACCTGCACTCTGAGGGGTAAGTCCCAGATGTCCCATGACAGGAATTCCGGCAGCTATAATACCTTTCACTCTATCTAAAATTTCTATGCCGCCTTCCAGTTTTATGGCATCACATGCAGCTTCTGCCATAAACCGTCCTGCATTTCTTATGGCATCTTCCACACATGGCTGGTAGGTCATATAGGGCATATCCCCTATAAGCCATGCATTGGGAGATCCTCTTCTTACTGCCTGTGCATGACGGAGCATATCATTCATTGTTACAGGAAGGGTGCTGTCATAACCTAACATGGTCATACCCAGGCTGTCTCCTACGAGTATTATATCAATACCTGCTTCTTCCTGAAAATATGCCGTAGGGTAATCATAACAGGTAAGCATTGTAATCGGTATTCCCTTTTTCTTTTTCTTAAAGAGATCGGGAAGGGCTATTTTTTTACGATCTGACATTTTGTATTTTAACTCCTTTCTTTAAATCGTGACGCGTGACGGGTGGTTCGTAATGCGTATTTTCACCTGGTGCCGGGCGAACACAGTAGTTCGCCCCTAATCACTTTTCACTCTTCACTCTTCACTTATGTAAATTCTTCGCCGCTATAAATGAAAGCCCTTTTTCCGTGAGAGCTTTTGCAGTTAAATTTACAGACCTGTGTTTATCCATATAATTTTTAAGTAAATATTTCATATGGCCAGACGCTTCAATTTCTTCTTTTGTTCTGAAATATTCGAGTATATCGGAAGGATGTTCACTTATCCTTTCGTCCTCCTCTTCTCCTCCTTCATGTTTTGCAGAAATATTCGGAACCTTTGCTGCAAGATCTAAGAGTTCTTTTCTTCTGTTGTAAGGCTGTTTTACTATACTTTTCCATGTTTCCGTAATGTGGTGTTCGAAACGTACATTATTTTCCAGTCCCAGAGATTTTCGTATTTCCGAAGTCACTTCTATGGTTTTATTGTCAACGGAATTACTCCAGTTAAATCCTATGAGTGATGTTTTCCCGTCATCATCGGCAAATAGTTTTGCTCCCATAAGAGTCCACAGTGCTGCATAGGGATTGTCATTACCCATATATACGGAAATTTTAAATTCATTATGAACGCCGAGTTTATGGAGAAGATAACCTAACATGACAGTGCCGGGATTTACATTCAAAACCTGTTTTATACCATAGTTTGTATAGTAATAGAGAAATTCATCAATCCATTGGATAGCATGCTCGTTTGGCTGCCCCACACCTCCGAAATAACCGGTAATTGTTTCAGGTCCTCCGAGATGAATATTGGAACCGTCAGTACCTTTTGTATCAAGGGTTTCTACATAGCTTGCTCCTATGATTTCCATAGATGCCGCTACTGCAAGTATATCTCCGTTATCACTTTCCTGTTCCTTCATCTTTCTGACTCTTATGAATCTTCCCGGCATTAGTTCTTTGTTTTTTATGGACTGTTTTGCCTCTTCTATTAAAAAAGGAAAATACTGCAGTGCACTTATCTCAAGAGTAACAGGATTTTTTTTATTGAATGTTACGGATTTATCATCCAGAATATTTTTTCTGTAATCTGCTACAGAGATAAAAGCTCCGCTGTCTCTCTGCTCTATAAGCCATTCTACATCTTTAAGATAGGGAGATTTTATTTCCTTTAATCTATTAAGAAGGTTCGGAACTTTTCTTGCTTCCTCTGCTTTCCTGTTGATTTCTTCCGGCCCTCCGTATTTTTCCACTACCTTTAATAGATCGTTTATGACACTGTTATTCGGATCAAGTAAAAAATTGTTAATCTCTTTCAATCTCTCTTCAGAGATTTTCAATTTCTCTCTGAGCTTATCAGACATAATAACGGTCCTCCTTGTTGATTTTTTTAACATCTCTGTTAATACTCTTTCATAAATTATTATATAGTTATTTTTGACAGAAATGTAAAAAAACCTGCTTTATACCAAATTGCTATCAAGTTTATCGTTATAAATCCCATGACTTTGCCTGTCTGGCGCTCCTCCCAAAAAAATCTTAAACTGGAACAGCCATATTTGTTAGAACTTACATCATGCCACTTTGCATTATATTTCATTCAAATAGACCTGTGTCGCCGTGATATTTTTTTCTCCGGAGCACCAGGCAGGCAAAGCACTAAAGTTGATAGCCAAATGGTATTATCCGGGATTGTGTTAAAAAATGACAGAAGATTAAAACCTGAAACCCGGCACCTGCTCCTCAATTTTAACTGATGCCGGATTTACCGCCGTCAGTCCTTAGAGCCTATCCGAAAAGTCATCAAATACCTTCCGGTGTGTGAGGCTCTTC
>CAYSLJ010000114.1:0-23197 GCA_964431735.1 uncultured Synergistia bacterium
AACTATAATTTTCAGTAAAGGTGAATTTACCTGTCGTAAAAAAACGCAATCATGTCGTAAAAAAAACACTATCAAATTTTTGACCGGAATGGTGTTTTTTGTTATACTGGAATTACTGACCTGAGCATGAGTATGTAAGAAATTGCATCCTCCCGTCACGCGTTACGCGTTACGCGTCACGAGAATAAAATATGCATTATTTATACTCACCTCAGTAATAGACTATTACAGGGTTATTTCTCGACAACCCCTTGAAAGATTGGAGGAATGTCATATGAACAATGAAGAAGAAAAAACGGTATATGCCCTTCAAAACCCGGAAAACGTGAGGAAGATGTATAAAGCTCTTTCTATTATTGGCGAACATTTAGACGAATTGAAGGCAGATATGGAAGAGAAAAGCAGAGAAAAGGAACATTCTGACGGGAAATAATCGTGATTGCAGACAGTATTTTAACAGAGACTTTTGTAGCGGAGCTTATGACAAATTACAGGCACTTCTTGCGTCACGGTAGGATACCAGGCGTTTTAATAATTTGCCAGAGTTATTTTTCGGTCAGTTCTTGGTGGTGCCGGCCATAAATACGACACAGGATAATCTGTGATTTTGTCTCCTCCAGTCACTCGTTACGCGTCACGACTATAACCGGTGGAATATTTACCGTTATAAGCACCTGGTTTTTGAGAAAAAGTAATTGTAATTGATTTTATTCCCTTAAAATTAAAACAAAAAATATAAGTGGAGGTATTATTATGAATTATAAGAGAGTGATTTTTTTCTTTTTTTTAATATTTATTGTATCAACAGTGACAGTGCAGGCATCAGAGATTTTTGATTCTATAAAGACCGGTGAGATTACAAAAATTAAAGGCATACTTGAAAAAAAACCTGAAATTGTAAATATGCTGGAAGATAATAGAACTCCTCTCCATGAAGCGGCAGGAAATGCCCGTAAAGAAGTGGCAGATGTAATTATTGACTTGCTCCTGTCAAAAGGAGGTCAGATCAATTCAAGAGACAGTGAAGGTAAAACTCCTCTTTACCGGGCCATACAGAATAATCGCAAAGAGGTAGTGGAATTACTTATATCTTCCGGTGCAGACGTTAATGTGAAAGATAATTCCGGAAAGACTCCCCTTCATATTTCTTCACAGCAGGGACGAAAAGAGATATCGGAAATACTTATAAATAAAAGCGTAATCCTTGATGCAAGAGACGGTGAAGGTAAAACTCCTCTTCATCTTGCCGCCGGCAGCGGTCGCAGAGAAATAACGGAATTACTTTTATCCAAAGGGGCAGATGTAAACTGGAGAGACAATTCCGGCAAAACTCCTCTTCATGTTTCTTCTCAGAACGGTGCCAGAGAAATAGTGGAATTATTTTTATCAAAAGGTGCTGATATAAAAGTCAGAGACAGTGAAGGAAAGACCCCTTTCCACCTGTCCTGTCAGAATTGCAGAAAAGAAGTGGCAGAATTACTTTTATCCGGAGATTCCGATATAAACTGGAGAGATAATGCCGGTAAAACTCCTCTTCATCTTTCTTCTCAAAACGGTGCCAGAGAAATAGTGGAATTACTTTTATCAAAAGGTGCTGATATAAAAGTCAGAGACAGTGAAGGAAAGACCCCTTTCCACCTGTCCTGTCAGAATTGCAGAAAAGAAGTGGCAGAATTACTTTTATCTAAAGGTTCTGATATAAACTGGAGAGATAATGCAGGTAAAACCGCACTTCATCTTGCCTCTCAGAACGGTGCCAGAGAAATAGTGGAATTACTTTTATCAAAAGGTGCTGATATAAAGAGTAAAGACAGTGAAGGAAAAACCCCTTTTCACATGTCCTGCCAGAATTGCAGAAAAGAAGTGGCAGAATTACTTTTATCTAAAGGCGCCGAAATTGATATTAAAGATAAAAGCGGTAAAACTCCACTTTTCTGGGCCTGTCAGAACGGAGGGGCAGAAGTGGTTGACTTTCTTATATCTAAAGGTTCTGATGTTAATTTAAAAGATAATTCACTGAGAACTCCGATTTTTTATGCTGTCCAGTACGGACGTATGGACATTGTTGACCTTCTTGTGACTGAAGGTGCAGAGGTAAATATAAAGGATAAAAGCAATGTTACTCCTCTGAAACTGGCAGGTGAGAAAGGCGGGAGTGATATGGTAGAATTACTTAAGAAATACGGAGCAACTGAATAGAAGATTTTATTGGTTTTTTTTAATACTGCATAGGGGTTTGATGTATGTCAGACCCCTATGTTGTAAATTTATATTTAAAGATGTGATAAAGTGGCATTAGGGGTTGTCAAGAAATAACCTCATCATATTTACAGTCTATATCGTGACGCGTAACGCGTAACGCGTGACGCGAGGATGATAACCATTCTAATAATTTGCCAGGGTTATTTTCTTACAGTCTCTTAAATAATAATAACCTCGAAAAACGATTATGGAGTGCAGTAGTATCCATGAAACCTTGCACAATTCTTTTGCTGCATATTGGGCAATAATCACTGAAGTCGGGAATTTCATATTCTCTTCTCTTGACTTTTACATAATACTTTTGAAGATGGCAGAAAGATTATAGAAAAGAGAAATGAAACAGGCAGAATTGCGACAGTTGATTATATAATGAGATTTAACCCCGTCGTAGAAGCCCTCGGGGCTTTAAGTCATGGAGGTTTTCTGGGGAACCTGAGAAGGGTAAATGTGGAAAATTATGCTCAAGACAGCACTCTTCCATGTGATCACTGGTTCTGGAACAGTAATATATCAGGCAGTATTCTTATAGAACATGGCGTTCATTTTATAGATCTGGTAAACAGTCTTACAGATCAGAAATTCACTACTGTCCATGGTATGTCTTTTTACAGAAATGAAAAACAGGAAGATCAGGTTATGGGAGATGTTCTTTATGACAGGGGGCTTATTGCCACTCATTATCATTCTTTTGCTTGCCCTGATTTTTTTGAGATTACAACAATCCTGTTTGCCTTTGATCTTGCCAGAATACATATAGAAGGATGGCTTCCTCTATGGGGAAAGATAAGCGCTCTTGTAAATAAAGAAATAAAAGAGAAACTTTCACTGTTGCCGGGGTTTAAAATTCAGAGTTCCATACCTGTGAAAACAAATAAAATCTATTGCAGCGGTGTGGAATATTATGTGGAAGAAATGATTTCAGGAACTTTTTATATAGGTCTTCAAAAAAGCGAGGTTTATTCTAATTGTGTCTGTGCTGTAATGGTTGATCTTATCAAAGCAATTGAAGAACCGGGACACTCCCTCAGAATTAAATTAGAAGACGGCCTGACCAGCCTTCAGATAGCTGTCCTTGCTACGAAAGAGGCAGGGCAGAGATTTATATGAGAGTCGTGAATGGTTAAGAGTGAAGGGGGAAGAGAAAAATAATTTTTTATATGTTCATTCTGTCAGAATAACTGTAAATATTAATACTGCAAATAAAGATAGAATTATAATGAGTAGTGACAGGAGAGCAGATGAAGGGTCTATCTGTTCATAGGTGATGTGTTTTTTACTCTCATGAAGTTTTTCTTGTTTCTCTTCTTCTGTTTTAACAGATTTTTTCTTTTTTTTCTTCTTCTTTTTTGATTTACTAGGTGGCATTTCTATATCAATAGAAGACATGTATTTATCCAGTTGTTCTTTAAATTCTATTATACTTATATAACGTTTTAACCGGTCTAAATTTATTGCCTTCTCTATTATTTTTTCAAGTTCCTCCTTTATTGATGGTTTCAATTGTCTTGCAGGAGGAAATTTAAATGGTGTAAGTGTGGGATCATATCCTGTAAGCATCTGGTATAATATTACACCCAGGCTGAATATATCGGATTGAGGGGTTGACTGCCCTCTTCCTTTATATTGTTCAGGCGCTGCATAACCGGGAGAACCGAGCCTGAAAGTATCTGTATCTTTATCGGGATTATAATAACGGGATATACCGAAATCTATAAGTCTCACTCTGTTTTGCTGTGTTATTATTATATTTGCCGGTTTTAAGTCCCTGTAAACAACCGGTTGTTCAAAAGCATTGTGGAGATAGTTCAGAATTGATGCAAGTTCTATAGTCCATTTGATTGCTTTGTTCTGAGGAACGGGGTGAGTTTTTATTACTTCTTCAAGTGTCTGCCCTTTTATATATTCCATTACAATATAATCATAGCCATCGTCTCTGAATGCACCGTACATTTCAGGAAGTCCGGGATGGTTGAATTTGGATATAAATTCGGTTTCTCTGAAGAATATTTCATGACACAGTTCTTCTGTTAATTTTGAGTCAGGTGAAGGTACAAGCTCTTTTATAACCATTTGTCTGTGGTCTTTAATATATTCTACGAGATAAACATTCCCCATAGCACCTCTGCCAAGGAATTTTTTTATTCTATATTTATTATGTAATATTTTTCCCACATTATGTTCCATGATTACAGTAATTATATCATAAAAGTATAGGAATTTTCATTTTTAATGCTGTAAATCAGGCATTGGATAAAATTTTATCTACAGGCATTTATCTAAATAATTTATTTTTTTCTCATGAAAAAATTACTTCGATTTAATTGCTTTTTTATAGTAAATTATTTAAAATTATGATCTGGAAATAATTCTTCAGTTACAGAAATAATAAATTATAAAAAGAGGACAAATGGAAGTCAGGTAATTCTTTATGTCATTGAAGGAGGAGGACATACCTGGCCCGGAGGTCTTCAGTATATGTCTGAAGATAAGATTGGTAAGACATGCATGGATATAAACGGCAGCAAAATTATATGGGAATTTTTAAAATCTGTGAAGAAAAGTGAGAAGTGAAGAGGGAAAAGTGAAAAGTAAAAAAATCAAGTTTTTTTCACTGTTCCCTTTCGGTCACAACGAAGTATGAGAATCTGTTCCTTCCGTCACGCGTTACGCGTTACGCGTTACGATTCTCATATAAATAAAAGGAGGATTTTATATAAATAATTTACATGACAACATTTCACCGAGACTTATTTTCTGGGAACTGACACAGAGATGTAATCTTCGCTGTGTTCATTGTCGGGCCTCCGTGAGTTCTTCCCCTCTGCCAGGTGAATTAACAGGAGAAGAAATAAAAAAAGCAATAGACGAATTGAGAATATTCGGGAAACCGATACTGGTTCTTACAGGGGGGGAACCTCTTTACAGAAGTGATATATTTGACATAATAGATTATGGAGTAAAGATGAATTTCCCTGTTGCCCTTGCTACAAACGGTACCCTTATAGATGAGACTGTGGCAGATAAAATTGTATCATCAGGAGTGAGAAGGGTAAGTATAAGCATAGATGGTTCCTCTCCTGAGACTCATGATGGTTTCAGAGGCATTGTCGGCTCTTTTCAGAATACTATGAAGGGATTTAATAATCTGAAAAAACGTGGTATGAGTATACAGTTTAACAGTACAATAACGAAGCATAATTTCAAAGAAATACCGGATATTTTAAAGATGGCTGTAAATCTGGGAGCAGATGCGCTTCATATATTCCTCCTTGTTCCTGTCGGATGTGGCGTTGAACTTTCAAAAGACCAGCAGATAACACCTGAGGAATATGAGGATATTCTCAACTGGTTTTATGAAAAATCAGAATCTTCTCCTGTGCAATTGAAAGCTACCTGTGCACCTCATTATTTTCGAATAATGGCTCAGAGGGGAAAGGACAGAGTGAAAAGAGGCAATGGAGTCCATAGTATGTCAGCCATGACTAAGGGCTGTCTTGCCGGGACTGGCATTATGTTTATATCTTCTACAGGAGATGTGAGGCCATGTGGCTATCTCCCCGTAAGTGCAGGAAATATAAGAAAGAATAAAATAGAAGAAATATGGGAAAATGGTGATATATTCAGAGAACTCAGAAACCCGGATAATCTGAAGGGTAAGTGTCGTGTGTGTGAATACAAGCATATCTGTATGGGCTGCCGTGCCAGGGCATACGGAGAATGCGGAGATTATATGGGTGAAGAACCATTTTGCTCTTATATACCGGCTAAATTAAGGAACAGAAAGGATGATTTAAATGGATATAGGTGATAAAGAAGTAATAGAAATACTTTCACTTGTTGAAAAGTTAAAATCTCCCATGTTTGCTATCCGTGACGGAGCAAAAAAGGAACTTACAGGGCCTAAAAAAGATCTGGCTTTTAAAGTTCTTTTGAAAATAATCTCTGAAGACAGTGATGAATACAGAAGAGCAGGAGCTATAGAAAGTTTACTTCTATTACCTGATGTTCATAAAACTCTACCTATTATAGAAGCTCTCAGAAAAGATACGTCTGTAATGGTAAGGGAAAAAGCCATAGGTGCTCTCGGAATATTAAAAGATCCTGACAGTATAGACCCGGTTATAGAAGCTCTTAAATCTTCTGACAGAAAAATTGTTCTTAAAGCTATATGGGCTCTCGGAGAGTTCAGAGACCAGAGAGCACTGGAACCATTTAAACAATTGATTGAAACTACAGAAGATTTAGAACTTAAAAGACAGTTGAAACTTGCTTTTGCCAGAGCTTTCCCAGATGTAGATGTAACAGTTGAAAAAACTGCCGAAGAAAAGAAAAAAGAACTCTCCAATAATGTAAATAAGGTTACAACCTTTGTTACAAACTGGAAAATAATAGTTGTAGCAGTTTTTTTACTGTCCCTTCCTTTTTTGATAAAACTTTTACTCGGAACAACAAGCTTCTCCTTTACGAAACCACAGCTTACAAAAGAACTATACAGGGAAAAGATTACCTCTATTATGAATAAGAAAAATCAATATGTAAGTGATTTTAAGAATAATCTGGAGAAAATATATGTAAAGGAAGGACAGGTCATAAATCAGGCCCAGCCTATGGAATTATGGGGGTACAGTGATAAGTTTATGGGATTGAAAAGGGAGATTGATGGTTTCAGTCCCCCTGAAGAATATAAAGAGATAAATAAAAAGATAATAGAAAATATAATCGTTTATAATGACATTACAACCTATTCAGGGAATATGTACACAAAGATTAAAGTTGAGCAGTCCATGAGTTATAAAGAGTTGATTAAAGATATAGATAAACAGATAAAAACAGCAGATAAGAATATTTCTATGTTATTGAATGAATTAAATAAAACCAGATAAGTCCGATCATTTTGAAACGCAACCTGTCTTGACTTGGAAAATATGCCTGTGTTATAATTTTTTTTTGAAAAATATTTCAGAGAGTGTAATAATGTTTTGTGTAACTTATTATAAAATAATGATTTGATAGAGGTTTTTACAAAATTTATGACACAGGTGAACTTTTTGACTATTATCCTCGCGTCATGCGTTATATGTCACGAGTTACGATAATTTATTTAAGAAGATGGTGAAATAATGTCTTTAGAGAAAAAAAAGTTAATTATTTTCGACTGTGATGGAGTCATTGTTGATTCTGCTCCTCATTATATAGAAATATATAATAAGATATGTATTAAATATAATAAACATTTTCCAGTAAAAACACTGGAAGAATTTCGTTTATGGTATGATTCGAAATGGGAGAATAATTTTTACAGACTCGGGTTTTCAGAGAAAGATATACCGGAGATTTTAAATTATGAGAGTAAAATTGTAAATTACGATGACCTTACATTATTTGATAATATGAAAGACATCCTTTTGGAGTTAAATAAATATTATTATATGGGTATTGCTTCAACTACACCGGAAGAAAAAATCAGGAAAAAACTTGAAAAAGAAAATCTTTGCGATATTTTTTCCATCATTTCAGGAGGAGATGACGGGATAAGTGAAAAGGAAATGAAAATAAAAAAAGTTATGGATTATTTTAATTTTTCTCCTGATAGATGTGTTATGATAGGTGATACAGTTATGGATATTGTAAGTGCAGAAAAACTCGGGATAAAATGTATTGCCATTTCATGCGGATGGAATTCTCCTGAGATACTTGAAAAAGCATCTCCTTATATTATTATAGAGTCCCATAAAGAACTTTTGCCTGCTGTAAAAAGCATTTTTGCTCTGAACTGAGTAAATTTTATATGAAAATAATGAAGTCATATGCTTCGCTGTTTGTTAATTTTCATATCTGGTTGTGACCGATCCGGTCATGCCTGTTAGTTACTGATGTGTCACGAATTTTTAACATTATGAGGTAGGTGAACTATGAAAAACAGAAGAGTTGTTGTAACAGGGATTGGAACAATATGCTGTAATGGTGTTGGGAAAGATATATATTGGAAGAGCCTTAAAGAAGGGGTGTCGAATATTGACAGAATTTCATCTTTTGATCCTTCTTCTCTTTATAGCCAGGTTGCAGGAGAAGCCAGGGATTTTAATCCTGCAGATTTTATGGACAGTAAAGAAGTGAAAAGAATGGGTCGTTTTAATCATTTTTCCCTCTGTGCTGCCAAAATGGCTCTGGAAGATGCTCGACTTACAGTTACAGATGATATAAGTACATCTACTGGTGTTCTTATAGGAAGCTGTTTCGGAGGTATGATAACCTTTTACGAACAGTATCAAAAATTTATCGAAAAAGGTGCTTCCAGAATAAGTCCTTTCTTTATACCTATGTTGATAAACAACATGGCTCCGGGACAGATAAGTATACATTTTAATATAAAAGGCCCTAATTACAGTATAGCTTCTGCATGTGCCACCGGTGCTCATTGTATAGGTGAAAGTTTTCGTCTTATAAGAGAAGGGGTTGTAGATATAATGGTTGCAGGAGGCACCGACACAGTAGTTCATCCTTTAATTATGGCAGGTTTTGGTAATATGAAGGCACTTACCGGGAGAAATGATGAGCCGAAGAAAGCATGCAGACCTTTTGATAAGGGTAGAGATGGTTTTATAATGGCTGAAGGCGCAGGAATTCTCATTGTGGAAGCTCTTGAATCGGCAAAGAGAAGAAATGCACCTGTATATGGAGAAATAATAGGTTTCGGAATGAATGCTGACGGGCATCATATTACTGCCCCTGACCCGGAAGGGAAGGGAGCGCAAAAAGCTATGAAACTTGCCCTTTACGATGGAAATATAAGGCCCGAACAGGTTGACTATATAAACGCCCATGGTACATCAACACCATATAATGATCGTATTGAGTCTTATGCAATAAAACAGGTTTTTGGCTCTCATGCCGGCAAGCTGGCAGTAAGTTCAAATAAATCGATGATAGGTCATACAATGGGCGCAGCAGGAGCAATCGAATTCGCGGCTACATTGCTTACCGTCAAGGAAGATATAATACCTCCTACTATTAATTATGAAGAACCTGATCCTGACTGCGATCTCGATTATGTTCCAAATAAAGCAAGAGAACAGAGTGTACATATTGCTATGAGTAATTCTTTCGGTTTTGGCGGAGTAAATGCCATATTACTGGCAAAGAAATATATAGATTAGATCCAGGCAGGTGAAAGTCTTAAAGATAAATAAAAACTCTGTTCGAGTCGAAAAAAAAAGCTATCCTTATTGCTTTTACCGTGCCAATCATTTATAATTAACGTCAAGTGAATTTTTTTAGGGGTGTGATTTATGCGAAAAAGTAAAAAACTGGGAATTCTGGTAGGAGGAGGCCCTGCGCCTGGAATAAACTCTGTTATAAGTGCTGCCACAATAGAAGCTATAAACAATGGTTATAGTGTTATCGGAATATATGAGGGATTTAAATATCTTGAACAGGGAAAAAAAGTTATTGAATTTCTTAATATTCCAAAGGTCAGCAGAATTCATCTCACAGGTGGGAGTATATTGAAAACCTCAAGAGCAAATCCTACCAAAAGTGAAGAGCGTTTGAAAAATGTTGTGGAAACTCTCAAAGATATGGATCTGAGTTATCTTGTAACCATAGGCGGAGATGATACTGCCTTTGGCGCTATGAAGGTTTCAGAGATGGCTGAATATATGGGATATGATCTCAGAGTAGCCCATGTGCCGAAAACAATTGATAATGATTTACCTCTTCCTGCAGGTATACCTACCTTCGGATTTGAAACAGCCAGAGCAGAAGGTGCAAGACTTGCATCTATCCTTGCAGAAGATGCCAGGACTTCCGGCAGGTGGTATGTTGTAATCTGTATGGGTAGAAAAGCAGGACATCTTGCCCTGGGAATAGGTAAATCAGCAGGTGCTACCATTACTCTTATACCTGAAGAATTTAATGGCAGAATAACATTGAAACTTCTTGTTGATCATATTGTAGCTTCTATAATGAAAAGGCTTGCCGTTGATGCAGGTTATGGTGTGGCACTCCTGGCAGAAGGATTTTTAGAATTTATAGACACAAAAGAACTGGAATCATTGCTTACATCTCATGAGTCTCTGGAAAGAGATGAATACGGACATATAAGACTTTCTGAACTTAATTTTTCAGATATTATAAAAACAGCAGTTAAAAACAGGCTTAAAGAGTTCGGTATAAAAACACGTCTCGTAGATCAGGAATTCGGTTATGAACTCAGATGTGTTAATCCATGTGCTTTTGATATAGAATATACCCGTAATCTTGGATATGCTGCTTTCGATTTCCTGAGAAGCGGAGGCAAAAATGCCCTTATTTCCATTCAGGGTGATCAGATAGTTCCTATGCCTTTTAAAGAGATATTTGATCCGGAAACTAAAAAAACCAGAGTCAGATATGTAGATGTAAAGTCACTGTCTTTCAAGATAGCAACTGAATATATGATAAGACTTGAGAAGAGTGATTTTGAAGATGAAGAGCAACTTGCAAAACTGGCTCAAATAGCTCATATTTCCGTTGATAAATTTAGAGAGGAATTTGAATATTTAGTTAAGTAGCGGTCAGCAGTCAGCAGTCAGCAAGAACAAAAGTCTTATGTTTTAGCTGATAGCTGATAGCTGATAGCTAATATACAAAATTTTCTACCCGTGGCAGAATATGAAGTTCTTTTATCAGATGAAGATAATCTTCATCTGTAATGTTTTCCTGTGCTTTTCCGCTCAATACCAGAAGTACTGCTTCTAAAACATTGGTGCCAAAGGAACGTCCTTTTATATCAGGTGTAGTAGTAATTAATTTTGATACATGTCTTTTCTTTAGTTCCTCTATATCAGCAGGTGTTATCGTATTTGTTATTATTATCTTTCCGAAAAGGGATGATGGCATATATTTTCTGATAAAATGATAGTCTCCTGCAATAATGGATGCTTCCTCATAGTATTTATGGTATTTTTCTACCGGCTCTGAGTCCTGTTTTTTCCCTACAGGATATATCATACTTATAGGCAGTTTACATACCTCCGGTAGTATTCTGTCTGCCTGAATTTCAAGTTCTTCCAGGGAATAAATTGGTTTGTCCACATCCAGAGTAAACATCATATCTCCGAATGTTACAGTAGCTCCACATTCTACGAGAGAAGAGGCCATACCAAATCTATCCATTGCACATACCATAAGTACTTTTTTATCTTTAATATTTATAATATTTGCCCTGACCAGATATTGAACAGTTTCTCTTTCAAGAGAATTTTTGAGACTGCTTCCGTCTACAACAGGGGTTATTTTAACTGCTTCTTTAAGTCTCACGCCATCTCTTAATGTATATCGTCTGGTTCTGGAGTAAAGATATATATCTATTCCGCCGAGGCCTATGGCGTCAACTTGACCGTCGAGATCTTTTAAAAGAGTGACAGCTTTTTTAAAATCTCCGTCTGTACCTGTACGATGTATTTCAAAATCTGTATCCAGAAATCTGCTCTTTACATAATGGTCTCTTCTGGATGAGCCAAGACTTACACTTACTATTTTTTTCATTTCACCTTATCACAGATTTGTTTAATTTCTGCTTCTCCAATGGAACGATCGAAACTTCTGAAACCTGCCAGTTTAAATCCATGTTTTTTTGCCAGTTTTCCTATTTCTTCTATTTTTTCTACGGAAATTTTCCTTCCCAGACTGTAACTTTCATATCTTTTTTCAAGAGCCAGGAGTATTGTTTCCGACATACATGCAAGGGCGACACCTTCAGGATAACCGAAATCATAACCGAAATCTACAAGCCCCGGTATCTGTACAAGGCCTCCTTCTATAACCAGAATGTCCGTCCTGAGAGTTGCCACTTCTCTACAGACATCATGGGGGAGTGCGACATCACATATAACAGAACCCGGTTTCGGATATTCCGGTTGTATTATGCCATGAAGGCTGTTTGTAGCAGAAATAACTATATTACTTCTCTTTACACTGGCCTGAACATCTGTAGAGAAGGTAACATGAATATTTTTCTGTTCTTTAATAACATCGGCCTGTTGCTCCATTCTTTTTGTACTTCTTGCTACAAGTATCAATTCTCCTACTTTATCAGAGAGTATATATGAACATGCACTGCCTATGGAACCTGTTGCGCCTATGACTGAAACAGTAGAATTTTTTACATCAATATTCATTAATTCTGCCGCTTTCAGTGTTCCTTCTATTGCCATGGCAATTGTCAAACTGTTACCGCTTGTAACAGGAATTGACAGGTTTTTAGAAACAGTTTCCCCTGCATCTCCCACGACAGATGTATAAGCTCCCAGACCAAGTATTCTGGCTCCTAAATCCTGAGCAATACGTCCTGTTTCTATTATTTTCTTATATACTTTTTCTCTGGGAAGAGAAAGAAACTGTGCAGGGAAGAGGGGACATGTGAGAAACCATCCTTCTGCTTCCACTCCTGTCGCTGATTTTATGCCGGTAATATGAGATGCTTCATAGGGAGGCATCCATTCAAGCATTTTTTCAATAAGTTCCATTCTTTTATTTGCTGCTTTTGGTTCCACACGTATTACATCCTGAATATCTATAGGATGTATGATGAATGCAAAATTTTCCACTAAATCTGTCCTTCTTCAATTGCTTTTTTCATTCCTTCAAGCATCATAAGGGAATTTTCTCTTACTTTTACTATTAAAGTGGGGCCGATAAGTTCTTCCAGGGCAGGTATGCCGAAATCAAAATCAACTCCCAGTATAACTTCCGTACCTTCCGGTACATGCTTAAATATCCACTTACCTTCAAATTTGTCCAGATCTCCTTCTATGAGCTTATAGGTAATAGTCAGGCCTTTAGAGTCAAAATAATCTATT
Source organism: uncultured Synergistia bacterium (assembly GCA_964431735.1). GTDB lineage: Bacteria > Vulcanimicrobiota > SpSt-956 > SpSt-956 > JAKJGF01 > CALARM01. The sequence goes on from CAYSLJ010000114.1 coordinate 13,104, forward strand.
TCTTTCCAGTATATAGGTGTGCCGTCAACATTTGTTTCCCAGTCAGTAATAGTTTGATTTTCTTTTCTTTCTATTACAGTGACAGAAGAAACATCTCTCATGTAATAGGGATATTTCTCCATATTGCAGGCCTGGTTATATACTGTTTCAGGGTCCGACTTTATAATTATTGATGTTTCAACGTAAGGCAAAATTCAGACCTTTTCAGGTATTCACCTCCTGATGTGTAATGCGTAATGCGTGATGCGTAATGCGTGATACTATAATCGTGACGCGTGTTTTTACCGGTACCGGGCAACCACAGGGGGCTGCCCCCTACTACTCACGTTTCACTACTCACCACTCACTATATAGAAAGCGTTTTTTTTGCTTCTTTTATAGCTTCTTCCAATATAATTATGACTTTATCTATTTCTTCCTCTGTTATAATAAGAGGAGGTTCAAACCTTATAACCTTTGGCTTATTCAATGTATATCCTGCCGTAATTCCTCTTTTTACCAGTGCAGGTATAAGTGCTCCTCCGATACCTTCTTTTGCCAGTTCTACCCCTATGAGTAATCCTTTACCTCTTACTGAATGTATCACTTCAGGATATATATGTTTGAGTGCCAGGAGTTTATTTAAGAGATATGCTCCTGTAACTGCCGCTTTTTCAGGCAGTCTGTCCCTTTTAAGTATTTCTATTGTTTTTATGGCTGCAACACATGCCAGAGGGCTTCCTCCGAAGGTTGACGTATGGATTAGAGGGTCGCTTTTAAAGCAATTCCATACATGAGGTTTTGCAATGAAAGCGCCTATTGGTATAACTCCTCCACCTAGAGCTTTGGCTACAGTCATTATGTCAGGTACAACTCCGTAATGGTCAACTGCAAACATTTTTCCTGTTCTTCCGAGACCTGTTTGAACTTCATCTGCTATAAGGAGAATATTTCTTTCTGTGCATATTTTTCTTATAGAAGACCAGTAATCATCGGGCGGTACAATAATACCTCCTTCTCCCTGTATGGGTTCCAGGATAAGTGCTGCCGTGTGTTCATTTATAGTTTTTTCTAAAGCTTCTGCATCACCGAAGGGGATATATACAAGTGGTTTATCTTCTTTCTTTAAACCTGTTTTCCCTGTTACGCCCATACCATGAAAAGCATTTATAGCCGATATTACCTGAGTTTTTCCCGTAGCAAGTCTGGCAATTTTCAGAGCACCTTCAACTGCTTCTGCACCGCTGTTACATAAGAAGGAAAAGGTAAGATCGCCGGGAGTAATTTCTGCCAGTAATCTGCAAAGCTCTCCCAGTGGTCTGGAAAAGAACAGTTTTGATGACATAGCCATTTTATCCAGTTGCTCTTTAACAGCTTCAATAACTTCAGGATGTCTGTGGCCAAGAGAAAATACACCGTAACCTCCTGCACAGTCTATATAAGATTTCCCGTCTATATCTCTTATATAAACTCCTTCAGCAGTCCATTCAACGGAATTATAACCGGCAAATTTATAAAGCCTTGAAAGAGAAGGGTTGTGAAAATGTTGATAGTGTTTAATTGTTTCATTAATAATTTCTTTAGAATTCATTATAAACTCCTGTTTTTCGATTTTTCGACAAAGTGTTCTCTTTTCCTTCTCTAATACTGATAAGTTATAATATGGCACAACTATCACAGTGATAGTCTAAATATTCATTTATTAATTGAATAAGTGAGTCGTAATTATCTGTATGAAATATGTGTTCCCTTAACCTGGTTGCTCCTCTGAGACCTTTGATATACCATGCAAGATGTTTTCTTATGTGTTTAAATCCTGTAATTTCTCCTCTGTATTCTATAAGTAAAGAGGCATGTTTTAATGCAATATTCATTCTCTCTCTTACAGAAGGCGGAGAAGGTAAATCTTTACCTTTCAGTCCTGCTATTACTGAAGAAAATATCCATGGATTACCCATAGACGCTCTACCTATCATAATACCGTCACAACCTGTCATAGAGATAATATTTCTTGCATCGTCATAGTTTTTTATGTCTCCGTTACCTGTTACAGGAATGGAAAGTTTGCTTTTCAGTAATTTTATTATTTCCCAGTCTGCTTTTCCGCTGAAATGCTGCTGTGGAGTTCTGCCATGAATGGTTATGGCACTTACGCCTTCTTCCTGTACCATTTTTGCAAAATTTAGAGTTTCTTCATAATCTCCTGACCAGGTTTTTCTCATTTTAAGAGTAACAGGTATTTTTACACTTTTTACAACAGATCTGATAATTTCTCTTGCCCTGGGAAGATCTCTCAGCAGGTCTGCCCCTTCCCGGTTCTGTATGACTTTTCTTACAGAACATCCGGCATTTATGTCTACCATGTCACCACCTGATGCCTCAACTATTTTTGCAGCCTCTGCCATTATATCGGGGCGCCATCCTACAAGCTGAATATTTATGGGTCTTTCAGCTTCTGAAAAAGCTAGCATATCTTTTGTTTTACTGTTCTGATATACAAGAGCCATACTGCTTAACATTTCAGAATATATAAGGCCACAGTCAAAAGTTTTTACTATTTCTCTATATGCTCTATCGCTTATTCCTGCAAGAGGTGCAGCTATGACAGGATTTTTTAGAAAGATATTTCCAATGTTCAATAAAAATCAACCTTTTTTTTAAAAGGAATTATAATGGAAATTTTTACATGAGTCAAGATGGATTATTCTATTCGACAGTATGCAGGCTGGAGGTAAACCGGTGTTGTTGCGTTATCGATTGCATAATCAGTTACATACGGATTATATTTAAATTCCACCCGGTAACTGCTTCCCTTCGTTTTTAACATTAAGACCGGCAGTTGAACTGCTTCCGCAATTTATCTGAGCATAAGCATATAATAAAGGTCTTCCTCCCGTTACGCGTTACGAGAACAGTTATGTATTATTTTTGCTCACCTCAGTAAAACTTTAGTTTACTGTATGTTTCTGTATTATTTCTTTCTATTACTCACGTCATATATCTCTTGTAATATATTGTTTCTTTTGATATAATGATAAAAAATATGTGAGGTATAAAAAAATATCTGGAAAATGTTAATTAAAGATAATTTAGTTTCTATGAAATTTTTGCGAACTATCCACGGGTTAAATCTGGCAGAATTGATTATAGCCATAGTGATAATGTCTCTTGCCGTGTTAACTATAATCGGTATGTTTATGGCAGGTATTATGGGTATGAAGAAAGGTGATAACCGTATTCTGGCTTTAAACCTTGCCCGGTCTACCATGGAATTATATAAAGACGAGATTTTGAATAATTTCAGTTTATGTGAGCCCAATAGTAGTCCTTATACGCTGCAGGATACGGTATGTGATGGCGTGAAATTTCAAAGAAAACTGTATGTAAAGGATTTTAGTTCATCGGAAACCAATAAACTTAGATATGTTGCTATAAGTGTATACTGGTATGATAAAAATATGGAAGGAAAAACATGGGCTAAACCGACAGAAATAAAGTTTTCTACTTATATAAATAATTATCTTGATTATCCATGTAAACATTAACCATGAAAAGAGTAAAAAAAATAACGTCCGGTTTCTCAGTTCTTGAAGTATTGATAAGTGCTTTAATATTATTAATCCTTATGAGCATTTCTTCCGAAATAATGTATCATAGCCTGAGAATTTCAAGAGAAGAAAAAGGACTTGCTTTTATAAGAAAAGAAGCAATAAAAGCTATCAACTGGTTTAATAATGATTTAAAGAGAACAAATGAGGCCTCTTTTTTTTATGAAACAGATGCTCTTGTTAACGTACCTGTAGCAATAAGTTTTTTGACGAATCAGGAAAATGTTTTGAGCGGTAAGGGAACTGCTTCTAAGGATCCTGACGGTATGCTGGTAACAACTTCTCCATGCTGGTACGGTTATATTGTATATTATCTTTTACCTGATCCAAAATTCCCGGCTACGGCAGACTCTACACAGAAGTATTTGCTGAAAAGAGCAAAGCGTATCGGTCCGTCAGATTCCTATTATAATGGCATATTTTCTGCTCCCTACTATAATGATGTCTTTAATCCATATATGTCTTCGGCAAAGCCTTTACAGGAATTAGATCTTAAAGTATTGCTCAATAAATGGATTATATTGTCAGATGCAGATAAACATCGTCCTGATATAATTGCAAGAAATATTTACGATATAAACGTAATTGAAAAGCATGGAGATTATGTTACTTTGTCTGTAGAAACAAGAGATAAAAATCCCGGCGGGGGAGAGATGAAAACAGTTTATACATCAAGAGTATTTATGAGGAACAGTAATGTACAGGCTCATTGATAAGGAGGAGTAATAATGAGAAAATTTTCTAATAAAAAAGCTATTGCTCTTATGACATCTCTTGGAGTATGTTTTGTATTGCTTGCCCTTGGAACAGTTCTTATGATTAACAGTTATGCCCATATGAATATAGCTACAAAGATTTATTATGATTCAGAAGCTCTTAATATTGCAGAAGCAGGTGTTAATTATGAAATATATCAGATGGAACAGATAGAATTTGAACATATAAACGATGGGAGCAGAAATGTTGCTTTCGGGGAAGGCATTTTTATTGTAAGCAGGGCTGCTAATATGGCTGATCCTAATGGCCGCTACTGGAATGGCCTGAATATTCCCCGGTATTGCATAGGTATAGAATCTATAGGGACTGTCAATGCAGGTAGTAGAACGTATAAAAAAATCGTGAAAACTGTTGTCGGAGTTCAGCTGGTACCTTATACTGTATGCAGCGAAGGTACTATAAGGATGAATGTAGGTTCTAATGAAGATCCCGGTGTAGACCCTGTTACGACAGACCCTGTAGATCCGCCCAGGGAAGCATTAAGGCCTTTCAGTGTTTTAATAGATGCTGTCGATGGATTTAAAGGTAATATGCACTCAAATTATGCCGGAACAGAACCTGCATACAGATGCACTACCTATGACCCTTGCTATGTTTCTCTTAAAGTAGATGGAGGAACACTTTCTGCCAGCGGGAAAGTAGGCCATGAGGCTTCGGAAAAAATTGATAGCCATGGAGGTTCAGCAGTCAGCGGTGTGTCGCAGAAAAAATTTATTGAAACAGACTATAATACTCTTTATTCTAAAGCAAATTCTCAATCTGAATGTATCGAACTTGGTGATAAAGTACCATGGCCTTTTAAATTTAAAGGGAAACTGGTAAATGATGACGGTAAACTTAAAGCAAAAGTCAGCGGACTTGGCGAAATACCATTAAAGTATGATTTTGGCCTGTTTGAGGTGGATTTTACACCTGATGGAATGAAGTGGGACAGTGGTACAGAGACTCTTATAATAGAAGAAGGAAAAAATTTTAAATATGATGGCGATCTTAAATTAGTAGATGTAAATATTAAGGTTGAAGGCAATAAAGGTTCAGGGCTTTTTGTAGACGGAAATATTACGGGAGAAAATATAGAAATTAAAGCAGATGCCTTTACGCTTGCTTCAAAGGATAAGACTATTACCCTTACTGATGCCAGATTAAATATAAAAGCTCCTCCCAGTGCAAACGGTGTGGCTTTATATACAAAAAATCTGAACATCACTACAGATGCCAATAAAGCCCCTGAAGGAGGACATAAATTTAAAGGTGTTGTTTATGCAAATGGTGGAAACATTGATGTTACCAATAAATATAACGGAGCAGATCCTGATAGTAGTAAATTTGAACTTGAAGGTCTTATAATAAATCCTGACGATAATCCTGATGATTCTTTTATCCCATGTCTTAAGGTTAAAAATATGGGCGATTCGAATTTTTCTATGGGACTAAAGTATAATCCCTTTGTAGCCAGTTCTCTCGTTGATTACAGGGGTGAACTTAATCTTCAGCCCTTATACTGGCAGATAGATTAATTTTTTCGACTTATGAATTCAGATTTCTGGAAATATTGAATAAAGCAAACTTCTGGTAAAGCTCCGGTAGTCTCCAAACATACCTGTCCTGACGAAAGGAACTATTAATTTCCTGTATATAACCCTGTAGAAAATATCTTTTCTTTACAGGGTTTTGTATTGTTAATGCAAATTTCGCAATAATATATTGCCACTTAATTTTATTTTTGTTATAATATAATTATGAATATTCAAATAAAAAAAGATATACATACTAAAATTAAGAAAAGGAATTTTTTCTTATCTTCTTTCGGGTTTAATTTGCCTGAATTATGTATGGCTATAGTAATCCTCGGAACAATTGTTGTTGTAATTATAGGTATGTTTATCGGAGGGATAGTTGGAATTAAGAAAAGTTCAAATCTTATAATTGCTACCAACATTATTCAGTCCACTCTTGATCAATATTCTCAGGATGTATTGTATCATTTTGATGACGTTCTATATGATAATGGTAAATGTTATAATATAATACCCGGTCAGGAAGTTGTAGATACAATGAAAATACAGGAAAAATTGGTATCCTTTCAGGAAATAGGCACTGAAAGTACAAATCGTTTAAAAAAAATTACTGTTACTCTCTACTGGTATGAAAAGAGTTCCGAAGGTATGCCGTTAAAAAAGAAAATGTTCTTTACTACTTATATAAATAACTATCTTTAAAAATATGATAGTTCTGCAAACAGGCAATGGATTACGGATATGGGAGAATTGAATATGAAAAAAAAATCTGGTATGTCAGTGATAGAGGCACTTATTACGCTTACTATACTTGCATTTTTACTTGGTGTTTGTTCTCAGATTTTAATATGGGCTTTCAATGTATCAAGGGAACAAAAAGGCAAGGGAACTACAGGAAATGAAGCGATTAAAAGCCTTTCATGGATGCTTAATGATTTAAAGCAGACCAGTTCCGAGTCATTATATGTGGCTGAAAAATTTTATAATATTTCTGTTCCTCCCGCTTTTATACCTATATCCATGAGTTTTCTCAGCTGTGAAGATGAGACCAGTACAGAGATGAAATATACAGATAAGATAACTTCTCCTGAATGGAAATACTTTATTTTATATTATCTTTGCAGGGATGCAAACAATACATATCATTATAGAGATCCGAACAATCCTTCATCTATAAAATCATATCCAAAGTATTTTCTTATAAGAAGAACTTATGTTAACGATATTACCTATAGCTATGCTTTTAAGAAATTTATACCTCAACCATTACAGTTTGCTGATGTAAAAGCTCTGTGTGACTGTAATACAAATACAACGATAAATAATAGAATAGTAGCAAGAAATATTTATTCTCTTGAGCTTGTAAGCCGTGATCTCTGCAAAAATTCATGTACCCTGAAAATTGATATAAGAGCCAGAGGCATGAGAATTGACGAGACAAAATCATCTTATATTACAACTGTTATAATGAGAAATAGTATCAAACAGCCCGAGTGAAAGAAAGGATTGATTTTTGTGAGTAAAAATTCAGAAAAAGGTGTTGCTGTAATAACAGTCCTGGGAGTATGCCTGGTGTTACTGGGTCTTGGCACTGTGCTTGTAATGGATAGCTACTCTCAAATGAGAAGATCTTCCAAATATAATTCTGATACGGAGGCTCTTATTCTTGCTGAAGCAGGTGTCCAGAGGGCTATTTATGAACTGGAAGAACATGATCTGAGCTGGAGCACTGCAACAGAGGATCTGGGAAATGGAAGTTATACGGTGCAGGTAATTGGTAATAATTTAGCAAGTGCCGAGCCCACACCTGCTGCAGGAGGTAATCCTGCTATTCCTGCCAATTCTATACTGGTAAGATCAACGGGAACTGTTGGAGGGAAGTTTCGTAAAACTGTAGAAGTAGCTCTTTCGTATCAAATAATATCTCACGCCGGTTTGAGTAATGCAAAAATGGTAATAGGAGATCCGAATGACCCGGGTAATACGTCTTATAGTAATTTTGTTTTTGAATTAAATGCAATTCCCGGCTTTGAAGGAAAACTTCATTCTAATTATAATAATTCTTCCGATCCTAATAATATAGCTTTTGACATTATAGGTGAGCCCAATTTATCTGTAAAGGGGGCAACCTTTTCAACACCGGGTAATGTAACCCTCAATGCACAGAATAAGATTTTAGCTGCAAGCGGTACAGTTGCCAGTTCTCCTGTAAAAAATATTCCGGAAGTAACTTATGAAGATGTAGAACCTGTTGATACTGTAGAAATAGCTGCCAAGGTACCTTCTATTGTTGAATTTAAAGGAAAACTGAAAAAAAATGCTTCGGGACAGCTTGTAGCACTGTGTGAAATTCCCCTTCTCGGCGAACAATGGGTTCCGTTGAATAATATGTTCGGAGATTTTACTCCTGATGGCATGATCTGGGATGGCCCCAATAGCACTATCAGGATCGTTGAAGATAAAAAGTATTCTTACACATGTGACGGGAGTGATCCCAACGCAGGGCTTTCATTTACAGATATTAATATTCAGGTTGAACCCAATACAAATACAGGGCTTTTTACAAACGGTAATCTTGAATCTACCAATATGTATCTGAATGCTCCTTTTTTTACCCTGGCAAGCAAGGGCAGTATTACCTTTAAGGAAACTAAATTCCAGATACATGAACCTACCAATAACAGGGGCGTTGCTATATTTTCAGGAAAAAATTTTATTATTGAAACGCCATCCGTTACATCCCCTCCTTCTGGAGGTAATATCTTTAGAGGTGTTATTTATGTGAAAAATGGAAAGTTTGTACTTGATAATAAGTCCAATGACATATCTGATAATAATGCCATAAAAATGGAAGGATTGATACTGGTTCAAAACGGAGATGCAGATACGAAAGATGGTATTATATTAAAAAATAGTGGTACAAATAATAATTATAAACTATCCATTACCTATAATCCACATCTTGCAAGGGTTCTGAATTGCAGTAATTCGGGAGATATTCAGCTTCAACCTGTATTCTGGAGGATTGTGCGCTGATTACCGCTCCAGATAAGTTCATACACATTTCTAAAACCTGTCCCTGGTGCCGGACTCTTCCGGAAAAGATATGATCCTGTTGCGTGGTAAACTGGTTTTGCAGACTGTTAATATTTTGCGTCTATATAATTTATAACTCTCTTTTAATACGGCATATCTTTTCCTCCAGAGCCCGGCCCCAGGGACAGGAGTGTGTTCCATATTTTTTTGGTACTAATTTGCCTGTTACGATACCGATTACCGCTCCAGATAAGTTCATACACATTTCTAAAACCTGTCCCTGGTGCCGGACTCTTCCGGAAAAGATATGATCCTGTTGCGTGGTAAACTGGTTTTGCAGACTGTTAATATTTTGCGTCTATATAATTTATAACTCTCTTTTAATACGGCATATCTTTTCCTCCAGAGCCCGGCCCCAGGGACAGGAGTGTGTTCTATATTTTTTGGTACTAATTTGCCTGGTGCGGTACTGAGTATATATTATGTTATAATGTGTATGAGTTGGATATTTTCATAAAGATAATAATGCAGTACTGAGTATATATATGTTATAATATGGTTTGTATAAACTTATTATGGAAGAAAGCAGACCTTTAGAGATAGTTTATGGCAAAGTATGTATGAAAATGATATCAGAGTTTTATAAGGAGGCATATTTATGAATATTACTATTGAATATTGCACTATGTGAAATTATGAACCAAAGGCTTCAGGACTGAAGTCTGATATAGAGAAACATTTTCCCGGTGCAAGTATAAAGTTAATTCCTTCCGGCGGAGGTGTTTTTGAAGTAATGAAAGATGGAAAATTGATTTTTTCCAAGAAATCTCTGGGCCGCTTTCCTGAACACAGCGAGATTTTTGCTAAATTGAAGTAAATTTTCATCTGTCAGCAGTCAGATTCTCCAGAGCCCGGCAGGGACAGGAGTGTGTTCCATATTTTTTTGTGCTAATTTGCCTGTTACGGTAATAAGGAACTGTCTGAAAATAATTACATCATAGTTATAATTTATATCGTGATGCGTAAAGCGTAACGCGTGACGCGAGGGTAATTATTGTTCTAACAATTTGCCGGAGTTATTTTTCTTAAAGTCCTAAGTACCGCTCCAGATAAGTCAGTATCCATTTCTAAAACCTGTCCCTGGCCGGACTCTTCCGGAAAAGATATGATCCTGTTG
>CAYSLJ010000115.1:0-3949 GCA_964431735.1 uncultured Synergistia bacterium
AGCTCTAGAAGCCCCCGCCATAGGCCGATAGGGCTTGGCGGTGGGAGCGGTCACTATTTCATCATATTATCAAGCTGTCTGACAAGATCTTCCATCAGGAATGGAGCTTTCAGCCAGAACTTTTTTCCATCTTTTTCTGGTTCTTTTTCATCCAGAAAAGATATTATTAAAACAGGCTTTTTATTTTTAAGAAGTAATTCAAAGACGGTATTAAATTCTGAATTTTTACCTCTCTCTCCTGTATGACCGTAAAGAATAAATGCAGAAGGATCAGTTTTTAATAATTTTTCCAGTTCTTCTTTTTGATAAGACTTTAATAGAAATTTAACCGGCTCATATTCACACTTTTTTAAAGCCTTTGCAAAGCAGGAATTGAGTCTGTCATTATCAGAAACAATTGTTATTTTTTTAAGTAATTTCTCTTTTAGTTTATTAAGATCATCTTTCATTTCTCTTATTGATTTATATCTATTTTCCGGCTCCGGCTGGAGAGCTTTAGATATTATGTTATTTATATCAGAGGATACAAGAGAATTATATTCCTGAACAGGTGGAAAGATATTATTTTTTCTGATATCTTTCGGAGGTTTTCCACTTAATAGATGGTGAAGAGTGGCTCCCAGTGAGTATATATCGCTTAAGGGTGTTGCCTTTCCATCTGCTTTATCTGACTGTTCCGGTGCTTCATAGCCCGGGGTATAACATATTGTTTGTTCTTCATCCGGTTTGAAAATTCTTGATATACCAAAATCAATTAAAACTATTTTCCTCTTGCTGGAGAGTATTATGTTATTCGGGTTAAGATCTTTGAAAACTACAGGTTCATTCCTGTAATGAAGATAATTCAGAACATCACATAATTCTATAGCCCAATCTAAAATTTCTTTCTCATGAAAAGGCTTCCCCTTCTCTTTAAGTATTTCCATCAGAGTTTTTCCTTCTATATACTCCATTACAAGGTAAGGTTTATCTTCTATAATAAAATAATCTATTACTGTTGGAATATTTTCATGTTTTAAGTCCCGTAAAATAGAAGCTTCTCGTTTAAAAAACTCTTTTACTTTATCTTTATTCTCTTTTATATTTTTCATTTCTTTAAGAACGAGATATTTACCCAGATTTAGATCTTTAACTTTATAGATCATAGAAAATCCGCCGGTAGAAATCTTTTCTATAACCTGATAACGGTTCTGTAAGGTTTTTCCTATCATATCTTCTTCCATTTTACTCTCAGATTTTTGTATTACCTTCTCTTTTTTATCTTCTTCTATAACTTTTTCAGGATATGCTGTTTTGTAACACTCTTTTTTGATCTCTATAAGGAAATTCATCCAGTTTATATCAATATTAAGATCAAAAAGAATCTTTTTACAGAAGTTCAGGCATATTTCAACGGTTTGTAAGATTGCCGGCAGTATTTCATTATTATATTTATCTATCTTCTCAGTTTCTTTATAATCATTACCGGTTTTTAGGGCATATCCGGTCTTTCCTATTATACCTTTATAATGAATTATTTTCCTTATGTTCATCAGTAATAACATCAGGTAATTATTGAACAGCCCGCCTGTCTCACGATCTTCTGTTTTATTTTCCTGTAAATGTATTATATAAGCGGATGTTCCGTAAATAGTTTCCAGATAGAAAGTTTTTTTATTATAAGGATTTAAGCCTTTTACCCCTGCAGGGCTCTTATGTTCATATGTAAATTTACAGGTTATATTTCCTATATATTCAATTGAATCTGAAGAAATATCTCCTGTATTCCATTTTGATTTACTTTTATCTGAATAGAAGCCTTCTATATAGGCAAAGGTATCATGAAAAAACCAGAAGGTGTTAAAGCCTCCGGAGGTTTTGAAAGAATAATATGTTTCTTCAGCGCGATTTCCCTCGTAAATATAGGAAGCATTGGATTTAGAAAGTTCTGCCAGTATGTCAGCAGTATTTCCACTGAGCCGGAAGAGTTTTTTTATCCTGTCTGTAATTGTGGAAGGCAAATAATTAATAAGCTCTTCCTGAGCAGATTTATTCCAGAGAGCTGTCGATATAAAAAAGTAAATATTTAATTTTAAGATTGGCTTCTGAGAAGACCAGAACATTTATTTATAATCCTTTTTATCATTCTGTTCTTTTTTCTCTAAAATCTCCTTCCAGAGACGGGTAATAACAGGATGATTAAGTAATTCCTGCGGGATTTCCGGCTTTGGAAGTTCTGCTCCTTTTACTGATGCTTCAAAAGTAAATCTGGAAGAGTCCCCATTCTTCTGGCCGTTTCTATAAATCTGTTCGAGATATAGGAAAATAAGTTCATCCCTTTCCGGCAAATCTCTTTTAATGGATAGCTCAATCATTTCTTTTACAGGTTTTATAGAACGTAACTCTTCAATAAATTTTATTCCTGTTTCAAGTGTTACTTCACCTTTAAGCAGTGCTTCAACCTGCTTCTGTATTATTGTCATAGAAAAAGACGGCAAATTTTCAAGATAGAAGTCATAAAGGGAGGCTATGGTTTTTAGGATATGAACCCACAGTTCATTATAGGTCAGTTTTGAGTAATCTTTTTTTCTCATATCAATAAAGAAAGACCTTACTTTTTCCGGTTTAATCGATTCTAATTTTTCAAATAGCCGGTAAGGGAAAGTCTGTTTCTTATTAAGAGCATAAAACATATCCTTTATTTTTTCATTCCAGGGTAATTCGTCTATCATTTTAATGGTATAATACTGGGCAATAGTTTCGTGGAGTTCAGATGAATAATCAGAAGGATAATTCCACATTTCTTTATTTTTATCTTCTCCTGAATGCCAGATAGCATGAACACTTTCATGGATTTTTACTACTGTATTAAGAAGGACAAAGCCTTTATATTCAGACTCTACTTTCACATCAGAAAGAAGTCCAGGTAATACCAGTTCAATCATTTTCGGATATAGGGTAATGAGACGGCCATTAAAACTGTAATCTCCAAGGACTCCTTCTATAATAAGCCTTCTATATTTTAACCCTTTTTCTTCAAGAGGACGATAAATCTCATCTGAATCTTTTTTCTTTTTCTTTTCTTTCTGTATTAAACCGCCTTCGTTATCTTTACCATGAAGAATCTTTTTGATATCTTTAACAGGTTTTATTGCTCTCTCCGGTAATGGAATATCAGGAAAAGAAAGATCCGATTCTTCTCCAGAGCGGTCTTTAAGTTCTTTTAACCAGTCTTTCAGCTTTTCTTTTACTTCATCAGGTCTCTCTTTATCTTTATCAATCGAATCTTCTATATCTTTGATCTTCCCATTAAGGTCATCACGGAGATCATCAATTTCCTTTTCTTCTTTCTCCAGTTCTTCAGTATTAAAAGGTCTGTTTCGGTTTCCTCTAAATTCTTTAAAATAGTCATCCCAGTTTTTGTGATAGCCTTTATCTGGTTCGTCATCCTGGGGTGTAAAGCCGGGAGGAGAACATTCACTGAAAAGATAATGGAAACGGAGTTCATTATTTATTTTTGTATCGACATTTTCATTTAATACCAGGCCACATAGTTCTTCAAGGCTTTTGAAATAGGAGCCGGTTATACTTAGAATTAAAGGAAATGAGGTGAGTATTTCATGTAATTCTTCAGGTTTACGAAAATTTTCGAAAAAATGAAAATGTCTCATCCTACATATATGATTATCTTCGAGGCATCTTAAAATCCTTCTAAAAATACGATGTGCATTCTCAGGATTATAATATTCTGCAATATCAACATAGGTTCTAATACATTCCCCTGTTCTCACATCCCATTCTTTAATTGTATTATCATAACTTCCCGAAAGAATCCTCTTCCCATCTGGACTATAGCTTACTGATGTGACACCATGGCTATGTCCCTCATAGGTTCTAATGCATTGCCCTGTATTAACATCCCATTCTTTAATTGTATTATCATAACTTCCCGAAAGAATCCTCTTCCCAT
>CAYSLJ010000115.1:4049-22992 GCA_964431735.1 uncultured Synergistia bacterium
TGTTATCAGAACTTCCCGAAACAATCTTATTCCCATCTGGACTATAGCTTACTGAATAGACAGAATTGATATGTCCCTCATAGGTTCTAATACATTGCCCTGTATTAACATCCCATTCTTTAATTGTGTTATCAGAACTTCCCGAAACAATCTTATTCCCATCTGGACTATAGCTTACTGATGTGACACCATTGCTATGTACCTCATAGGTTCTAATACATTGCCCTGTATTAACATCCCATTCTTTTTTATAATCACTTCCCGAAAGAATTTTCTTCCCATCAGGACTATAGCTTACTGAGCATATAGAATATGAATGAGATTTACCCTCATAAATTAACGTTTCTCTATCTTTTGACTTTTCTATAAAATCTCTTATTTTTTTCCTCATACTACCTCCCCATTTTTCATAGCTTTACTTTTATATTCAAACATGGCTTTTCCTGTTTCAATCTGTCTTTTAATTCCTCTTCACCCGGCAGATAAAGTATCTTTTTCGGGTTTTATTATCTATTCTTATTAAAAGCCTGCAGGGAATGACCTTTAGAAATTCTCTTTTTTCGTCCATATTAAATAAAGAGTTCGATGGCAAAATATTTTATTCCTTTTATGTTTATTTGTTTTTCGATTTTCATTCTATAAGTGACACCTGAAATATTAAGGTTTCTTTATTGATTATTAGGGTTTTTTCTGTTAAACTCTTATTAAGAGGTGATTATATTGGCTAAAGAAGATCCCGTGGATCATGGAATGAAAGTGCTTGCAAGAAAACATCCACAAAGTTTTCTTGATTTAATCTTCAGATATAACTGTGATTACAGTCTGAATGTGATGGAAGATCCTGTCCTGAACATACCGGAAAAGAGAGGAGATTCTATTTATATTCTACAAAAGGGCCTGGAGAAATTAGCTATTCATATTGATTTTCAACTTGTTCCCGGAGAGAAATTTCTCCAGAGAGTATTTCTTTATAATGCTCTTTTTACAGAGAAATTAGGAATACCAGTCTGTTCAGTAGTAATTTATCCGGAAAAAGGAAATTACGCTACTTTTCCTGATGAGTACAGGGTAAAAGTGAGAGAGGATTTACAGAATAGTTTTAGCTTTAAGGCAATAAAACTATGGGATTATCGGGATGAGATAGAGAGTGGGAAGTTAATAGCCCTTGCTCCATTACTGGTTCTTCTGGAGAAAAATCCTACCGAAAAAACTCTGAAGAAAGAGAAAGAACTGATAAATAAAGTATCAGATGAGAAAGAAAGGTCAGATTTATTTTCAGTAGCTATTACTGTAGCCTCAAGAAGGTTTAGCAGAGAATTTTTATATGAATTTTTCAAGGAGGAGATAGAGATGTTAAAAGAATGGGATATAGTTCAGGAATGGATTAAAGAAGGGGAGCTTAAAGGGAAGCTTGAAGGGAAGCTTGAAGGGAAGCTTGAAGGAAAGCTTGAGGGTGAGATTAAAGGAAAGCTTGAATTAATAAGCAAATTTTTAGTGACCAGATTTGGTCTGGAAGAATTGTTAAAATTACAAAAGAAGTTAAATAGTATTACTAATCTGTATATTTTAGATGACATTACCGGCAGACTATTTACTTCAGAAACAATAGAAGAAGTAAAATCTATTATTGAAAAAGCTATTGACCTTCAGGCAAAAACAGACCAGGATTAACAGGATTTTTTTGATTACCTGGATTAAAGCTTATTTATCTATAAGATTATCTTCAATTTTATCTAGAATCTCTTCCCACAGACGGCTAATAACCGGATGATTAAGTAATTCCTGAGGGATTTCCGGCTTTGGAAGTTCTGCTCCTTTTACTGATGATTCAAAAGTAAATCTGGAAGAGTCTCCATTCGTCTCACCATTTCGGTAGATCTGTTCAAGATAGAGGAAAATAAGCTCATCTCTTTCCGGCAATTCTCCCTTAATGGATAGCTCAACCATTTCTTTTACAGGCTTTATAGAACTTAACTCTTCAATAAATTTTATGCCTGTTTCAAGTGTTACTTCACCTTTAAGCAGTGCTTCAATCTGCTTCTGTATTATTGTCATAGAAAAAGACGGCAAATTTTCAAGGTAAAAGTCATAAAGGGAAGCTATGGTTTTTAGAATATGAACCCACAGTTCATTATAGGTCAGTTTTGAGTAATCTTTTTTTCTCATATTAATAAAGAAAGACCTTACTTTTTCCGGTTTGATTGTTTCTAATTTTTTGAATAACTGGTAAGGAAAGGTCTGTTTCTTATTAAGAGCATGAAACATATCCTTTATTTTTTCATTACATGGTAATTCTTCTATCATTTTAAGGGTATAATACTGGGCAATAGTTTCATGGAGTTCAGAGGAATAATCAAAAGGATCATTCCATATCTCTTCGTTTTTATCTTCTCCCAGGTGCCAGGTGGCATGGACATTTTCATGGATTTTTACTACTGTATTAAGAAGGACAAATCCTTTATCCCTCCTATTCTGTCCTATTCTGTCGTAAATTAGCTAATAAATAATCAGCCATTCTGTGAATGCCATCGAGATCGCCGATTATAGAATTTAACCTCCTCTTCCCCTGGCAGATAAATCATCTTTTTCGGTCTTTACATCCCTAATTCGATAAAAAATTATTCTATTCCTTTTATGTGTTTTTCGATTTTTATTTTATCTCTATAAGTGACACCTGAGATTGCGTTTTTTTTATGACAGGTAAAGAACAGTTGGATTTATTTTAATTTTTTTGTTAAAATGATTATGAATGAATAAAATTCACCTGAAACAAGGAGAAAAATATGGGACAGTATGATCAGATATGGAAGCAGGTTATAGAAAATCTCTTCGAGGCATTTATGTATTTCTATATGCCTGATCTGGCTGAAGATGTAGATTTCTCTAAAGGATATACTTTTCTTGATAAGGAATTTTCCGCCATAGAAATAAAATCGGAAGATAGTGAGAGATTTCTGGATAAGCTGATAAAAGTTTATCTTAAATCCGGACATGAACAATGGATTCTCGTTCATGCGGAAGTGCAATTTGCAAAAGAAATTGACTTCAGTGAGAGGATGTTTAAATATTTCTACCGGGTTTATGATAAATATAATAAAAAGATAGTAAGTATTGCCATATTTACAGGGACAAGTCAGTCTTATCAGAAAAGTTTTGATTATAATTTCTATCGGATTAAATTGATTTATGAATACAGAAGTGTAAAACTTGTTGACTATGAAGAAGAGTATTTGTTAAGTCAGAAGGAAAACCCTTTTGCTCTTGTAAGTCTGGCAGTAAAATATAGTATAAAGAGTAAAACTGATGAGGAATTGAGATATAATTTCAAGAGAAAACTGGTAAGATTGATGAATGAAAGAGGTTATAAAGAGAAAGATATAAAGAATCTCTTTGACTTTGTAGAAATAATGTTGGAACTGAAAGATAAGAGATTGAATAAACTGATATTTGAAGAAATAAAAACCTATAGAAATGAGGGATTTACAATGATTATGACACAGCTTGAAAGGGTTCTCAGGGAGGAAGCTATGGAAAAAGGTATGGAAAAAGGTAGAGAAGAAGAAAAATTAGTAATGGTGAAGAAATTATTGAAAAAAAACTTTCCTTTAGACGAAATTTCAGAGTTAACTGAATTACCTTTAGAAAAGATAAAAGAGATAAGCAATGAAAGCAGTCAATAAGGAAAGGAAAACTTGAATTAATAAGCAAAAGTCAGGTATTTCTACTTAGGTTATTTACCATTATTTGCCTGCTTCTTTTTCTCTAAAATCTCTTCCCACAGACGGCTAATAACCGGATGATTAAGTAATTCCTGAGGGATTTCCGGCTTTGGAAGTTCTGCTCCTTTTACTGCCGCATCGAAAGTAAATCCAGAAGAAAGAAACAGGATAGACTTCTCATATAGAAAGATGGAATAATACACCCAGGCAAAGAGTTTGTAGATTTGTAAGAAAGACTTTATCTTTTTCTAAATCCAATTTCTTTCATAACATTATAAAAACATCATTTATCCATAATTATAATTTATCCTTATCAATCGACATTTGACCATTACCAAAAATTCATTGGTATTTGTTTCTATGTGACACTTATTAAATATGAAAGTAATTATAATATAATTCAGATAATTGTTAAGGAGGTGGGTAAATGAACAGTCTCTTTAAAATATTTAAACATAATAAGAAAACAGAAGCAGTGTGTGATAAACAATTACCGGAAAAAACTAAAACAGATGTAAGAAAAGAAAAAGTATTACTGGTAGATGAAAAGACAGAATTATCTAAATTACTGAATGAAAATAATTATGAAATAATAACAGCTAGCGATTGGAAAAAAGCTCATGCCATCCTTGAAAAGGAAAAAATAGATATTTTAATTTTAGAATATAGAACATATAATGACTGTATGTTCTTACAGGACTATATAAAAGATTTACCCCACTCTCTTCAGGTAATTATATTTACAGAGTCTCAGGATTTTTTACATGATATAAGAAACAATGAGTTTATTGATAAAAGTGTTAAGCAAACAGATCTGCAAATACTGGATGACAGGAAAAAACTTGACATTATAAACCGTATATCAGATAAAATCACAAAACCTCTGGATATATTAACCGGAAAATTCCTCCTCACGGAAAGTGAAGAAATTTTTATGACTGCAGGGGAATTTAACAAAATTAAACATGCTTTCAAAGATATATTGATGTTAAGTAATAAAATAAAGAAAATGAGTTCTGATAATATGTCAGTAAAAAGAGAAATACCGCGAATTAACAAACAATATTGTTCTATTAAGTATATTGTAGATGAAATCTCGAAAATTTTTGAAAAAAATGTCTCTATAAAAAAAGAATATATACTGCACACAGGGAAGACTTATATAGATGGCTCTGCTGTAAAGCTGGCTTTATATATAATTCTGGAAAATTTTATAATTCATAACTCTGAAAGTAAGAAAATCATATTAAGAGTTGTAAACAGTGAAGATGATTTAAGTATAAGCATAATGACAGATTCCGCCTCACCTGTTCAGGGAGGAGCTTTTTTATATGATGAAAAACTGTCTGTAGCAGAGGAAATTATAAAAGCCCATAAAGGAGAAATAAGAATAAGGAACAGGGAATTTATTACAATATTTATTCCTCTGCCTTTTAAAGAAATAACGGCAATAAACAGAACGCTCAGAAGTGAAAGACTTTTTGACTTTTTAAGTTTTATTTTTAATTTTGTAATCTATTTTCTTACCTGTTCATTTATTAAAAAAACTAAATAGGAGATGATGGTTAATGGGAATATTTGATTTTTTATTAACATATCATTTTCCTGTAAAGAATGAATATGAAGAACTGATAAGCCCTTATACTTTAATGGGAGAAGAATTGATAGAGGATTTAGAGGATAAAGAAAAATTACTGGCACAGATAAAAGATGAGAAGAACAGTGAAATTTTGATAAAGATATTAAGAGATAAAGAGAGTATATTCCGATGGTGTGCGGCAGAAAATCTTGGGAAACACGGTGAGTCAAATTCTGTAAGTTATCTCATAGAAGCACTGAAGGATAAGGATAACCTTCTTCGATGTCAGGCAGTGGAAGCTCTCGGAGAAATTGGAGACCCTGTGTCTATAGATGGCCTTGCAGGAAATCTTTATGATGAGGATTTTATCCTGCGGTTGTATGCAGTAGAAGCTCTCGGTAAAATCGGAGGCGCCAGGGCGGCAGAAGTTCTTATTGAAAAATTAAGTGATACAGACGAACTGGTTCTGGACTATACAATAGAAGCCCTTTTGAAGATTGGTAAACCTGCTCTTCCATATCTCCTTATGGCTTTAAAGCATGGAAACTGGAAAGTCAGATTGAATTCCATAGAAATAATTAAAAAAATCAAAGATAAGGGAATGGTAGGCCCTCTTATAGAAACATTAAATGATATATATGACATAAGAATAAAGACATCGGAAGTTCTCAGGGAATATGTTATACCGGAAGGCTTTATGGGGTTTTATTTTATAGAGCGTCTGTCTCATATGATAACAGAAGAAGAAAAAGGAAAAGATGAAGCTATTAATGTTCTGAGAGATCTGTTAATAAATGACAGGTCACTTCAGGGATCAAAGATAACGCCTTCAGATATTATATATTTTAAAAAGGGAATGAATTGTCTGAAGGAATTCTGGAGAGAATATACACAGGAAGATGAAAGACTATTAACAGATATATTTAATGGCTATTTCAGCAATATAAAAGATATATTTATATTTCCGGAAGAAGAAGTAATTTATAAAGATATAGAAATAACTGAATATATAAGGAAGTAATACAGTTTACAAAAGTAGTTACTGCTACAGGCCTGTCAGGTCTGTCTATATAGATTGTATACCCCGTAGCTTACCTCTGATTTTTTCTGACACTTTAAAAATATCTTCCTTGTTATAATTAACAGTAGAAAATATTTCAGGGAGGTGTTTTTATGGCTTCTTTCTGTAATAACTGCGGTAAAGGAAATAGAGATTCTTCCACTTACTGTGCCCACTGTGGCAAATATACAGGGAATTCCTGTATGAGGACAGCTCTTTCTGCAGGAGCAGTCATTGAAAATCGCTACAGGATTATCAAACCTTTAAAGGCAGGAGGTATGGGATCTGTCTACTGTGTAATGGATCAGCAGCAGAAACGTATCTGCGCATTAAAAGAACTTTATTTTTCAGGTACTACAAGGGAAGAATTTAACCGTGCAAGAGAGTGGTTTTTCCGTGAAGCCAGCCTCCTCTCAAGACTTTCTCATCCAGGTTTGCCGAAAGTCTTTGATTATTTTTACAGTCAGGGCAATTATTATCTTGTCATGACCTTTATAGAAGGTGAAGATCTGGAAACACTTTTAAAAGGACAGAGACCACCGGGGTTTTCAGAAGAAAAGGTTGTAGAATGGGCAGAACAGTTACTGGATATTTTAGATTATCTTCACAGTCAGAATCCTCCTGTTATATATCGTGATATAAAACCTGCCAATATTATGATACGCAAAAACGGACAGGTTATGTTAATAGATTTTGGAATTGCCAGAACAGTCCAGCCGGGGGTGAAAGGAACTGCTACAGGAAGTCCCGGATATGCCCCGCCGGAACAATACAGAGGTGAATGTGATAATAAATCGGATATATATTCACTTGGAGCCACTATGCACCATCTTCTTACAGGCATAGAACCTATTCCTTTTCAAATTCCGCCTCTCAGAACTGTCAATCAGCATATATCCTCTGAAATGGAACATATTGTTATAAAAACGTTAAAATTTGATAAATCTCAGAGATTTTCCTCTGCAGCAGAGATGAAAGACGCCCTTGTGAAGTTTTCTGCAAGTTCTTTACAGAAAAAACCACCTGTTTCATTGCCTCAGAGGAAAGTCCAGATTTATCCTCCTGTAAATCAATTGCCGCAACAGGCTTCTGCATCAGAATATCAGAAAATTAAGAAGGAACCTGTTTTTATATTTATGTCAATAGGTTCAATCTTATTCTTTTTATATTTCATATTAACCCCTTTGATATTATATATTCTCAGGTGAGAATGTTTACGGAAGATTGATTGTGACACCGGAAAAAGAGCTTTCTTATTAAAATAATAATCAGAAATACTGTTAATAAATCAGAAGGAGGCAAAAAATATGAATTATAAGAAATTATTTAATTATAAGACAGGTTCTTCTATGGAGGAGATTTTAGTTATTCTTCTGTTAATCGGTATTATAATGGCAGCTATAATGGTATGTCTCTACTTTTTAGCTTATTTAGTAACACTTTTATGTTTTATTGGTATTTTTATATCACCTCTGGCACTTACTATCTATTTGATTTCTAAAAGAGTTATTTCCATGAAAACAGGCTTAATAATTTTCCCATTCCTTTTATTAATCTATTTTATTTCCCTCTCTAACCTGCTGCCGAACTTGATATCTAAAGATATACACGTACAATCTGAAGATGTAAAAGTACAATCTGAAGATTTATATAAACAGGGTCAGACTTTCAAACACCAGGGAAATTATAAAAAGGCAATAGAGTATTATGATAAAGCTTTAGCTATTAATCCAAAAAATGCAGATATATGGAATTCCAAAGCCTGGCTTTTATACAAGAATGGCAAAAATGAAGAAGCTATGACATGTGTAAATAAATCTTTAGAACTTGCTCCTGATGATAGTTATGCCCTGGATACTAAAGCCTGTATTCTGTCTGCTCTGGGGAGATATGAAGAAGCTCTTATGTATTTTGATAGAGCTCTGCGAATAAACCCGTCTCTTACAAATTCAAGAGAAGGGAAACGGAGTGTGTTAAAGGCTTTAAAGAGGAAAAAGCACAGTCGTTCCATGCCGGGAGAATGTACTTCCGATAATGGGTATATGTGGCCCATTATAGTTGAATTCACATCATTTAATAAAGACAGAAACACCATAAAAGGAACATTAACATGGCCTACATTAAATTCCATTAATAAAATCGAAGGATATATATCAGACGGCACTTTATATTTTGAAGAAACAGAATATGTCAAGCGGGGCGATGCAATTCTGAATTGTGTTTATACTGTTACATATAATAAAAGTAAAGGTATATTTAAAGGGACATGGTACACGAAAGGTCATTCAGGAAGGCACTGGAGAGGTTCTTTATGGTTCAGGAATAATTAAGAGGTGATAGTTATGAAAGAAACTGTATTAAACCTTGCGATCTATGCGAGAATGGCGGAAATTTTATCAGGAAAGGGAGACAATGATTTACAGGTAAATAATGTCAAAGAAGAGGAAGATGCAGATAATATAATTAAAGAGTGGTATAATAGAGAAATAGAGAATGCCAGGGGGGTATCTGCACCGTATTGAATAATATTTCTGGTTGACCTGATGAAGATTTCTACAAACATAATGCTCATAGGTTTGACATGGAGGGGAGTATAGTATGGAAAATGATATTTTAAAGTTCAATGAATTCAATAATGATGAAGATATCAATTTTTTATTGACCCGTTATATTCAAATCAGAAAGACCATGGAAGAAGCTCATCCGGATCGGGACACATTGAAAGATCTGGATGGTATAAGACGGTCTATACATAATAAGACAGCTGATCTTATAATAACAAAAAAACTTGCAAAAGACAGGGAAGACGGCAGAAATTTTGTAATCAGGCTTTATTATGAGTATAAAGATAATGTTCCACTGCCAGAAATTGGAATATTTTACGAACAGGAACTCTTTAGAAGATTAACATAAAGATTAAGCAATACGGATCTACAATCTATGGATAGATAAATTCTGAATAATACCACTGTTTCGGGTAACAGACTCCACTGAAGCAATATAAAAAATCTGCAGTTCTATCTATTGCCACAGTAAACCTGTTTTACTGACACCTGAAAAATATCTTCATGCTTATAATTAAATTAGATAAAATTAAGAAAGGAGAATTGATATGAGTAAACTTTATAATTGTGCTGCAAGACATTTAGAGGATATGGAGATAATGTTCGAGCGTTTTGAGGAAGATGAAGTCCTGGCTGTACCAAATCTTTCAGGTAATAATGGATCATGGAACAGTATAATATCTATCCAGGATAACAGTAAAGTAGTGGTCTGCAGTATATGTAATGTGAAAACCAGAGAAAATATAAAAATGGAAGTAATGGAATTCATTATCAGGGCAAATAATCAAATCTGTATTGGCAAGTTCGACATGGACCTTGATGAGGAAGGATTTGTGAGTTATAAAACAGCTATGATTATAGATGACAGTCTGGATGAGAAAACTATAGATTTACTGATTAAACCTTTATTGGGGATAAATTTTTCTACCTTTCACAGGTTTTTACCTTTTCTTACGGGCGTTATCTATGGCTACCTCAAACCTCAGGAGGCCATTGAGAAGTTAAATAATGATAAGAATGAGGTAGAGCTTACGGAAACTCTCAAAGAAGACCTGGAATGTCTCCTTGAGAATTTAATGAACAGTGAGGAGTAGATATATCCTATATGTTTTCTCTGATTTTTTCTCAATCAGCAAGTGACACTTTAATTTTATGAAAATATTTATAATAATTACATAATAATAATTTTTGGGGGCGATAGGTTTAGACCGGTTCTGTCATGCTGAAAAATCACAGATGGCAGTTGACCGGCACGAGGGTTCAACTCCCTCCGCCTCCACCATTTTTAGTGAGCAGTGAGTAATTATTCACTGCTCACCACTTACACATTACCCGTAAAACATCGGCCTTCTGCTCAGAAGGACCGGCAAAGGCAGAGGCCGAAAAGGCATATTTTGCATTTTATTCTTTACCATTTCTATAAAATATGCCAGTTCCATCGTCTCCTGGCTCCTGTCTTCTCTCTTCCTTACCGTAACAAGGCCTGACGATTTTTCCTTTTCTCCTGCCACAAGCAGATAGGGAATCCATTCCTTCTCTCCCTTTCTTATGCTTTTACCGACTGTTTCTCCTCTGTCGTCTATATCGACTCTTATATTATGACTCTTTATTTTATTGCACATCTCCGATGCAAAAGGAAGATATTCTTCCGATACGGGAATAATCCTTACCTGTGTCGGAGACAGCCACAGAGGGAACATGGGAACAATCCCCGATTTTTCATTGATTGCTATATTTTCCAGTATGGAACAGAGTGTTCTTTCTATGCTTCCGAAGCTTGAAGCATGTATAATTACAGGACATGGAATTTTTTCACCTTTATTATTTATATAACCTATGTTAAATCGCTCTCCGTCTTTTACATCCCACTGAACCGTACTTACCTGCACGTTTGAGCCGTCTTCTGTAATCGTCTGATATTCATTCTTCATTGCATAATAATGGCTCATATGTTTCATAAGCTTAAAAAATGCCGGTACTTTCATTTTATTTCCTATATTTACAAGCCATTCTTTATTCTCTTCAAAAAACTCTTCTGTTCCTTCCCATCCCAGAACCCATCTGCCGGGAGCAATAATATCATTCATGAGAGAAGCAAATTTTAAACAGAGTATTTCAAATTCTTCCTTTGCCTGTTCTACTGTGGCACATGCTGCATGCATGTCTGTCATCATAAAATTTCTTACCCTCTTCAGGCCGCTTACTTCACCGTCCTGTTCATTTCGAAAACATGTTGCTTCTTCATAGACCTTAAGAGGTGTTTGTTTAAAGCTGAATCTTACTTTCTCCATGAAAGGAAAAGCAAGAGGATCTGACGCATAGCGCAGATATGATATGCCTCTCCCTCCGTCAACTCTGTAATCCCTTTCGTGGAACTCTCCCATAAGCTCTCCCACTATATTATGATCCCCTCTTATGACAATGGGATTTTTCATTTCAAAGGCACCCCATTCCACTGCAAGTTTACCTGCATAATCCATTATGAGTTTTTGAATTAAGAGTCCTTTAGGATACCATTTATAATGCCCTTTTTCAGAAACATCACAGTAATCTACCAGTTCATGTTTTTTCATATAGCCTATGTGTTTCGGAACAGAGTCCGATTGAGGCTTCGAAGAAAGCTCATTTGAGACAAACTGCTTTAAAAGTGAATAAATTTCTTCCTTTTCTAAAAATACGGGACAATCTCTGAAATTTTCAGGACTTATTTCATATGTATTCCCTTTCAGATCTGCTATGATATAACGGATGAATTCACTGCCTTTTCTTTCCGATTGTTCAGCTTTTTTTACATCCTTACCGGGAAAATATCTGCTGCTCCATTCAGATAGCGGGTGTCCCAGGCATGAGATCTCAAATGATTTATACCATCCGAAAGGTGCGCGGAATAGTTCTACTTTCCCGGAAAGTTTTTTCTCTATCTCATCTAAAACCTTCAGGGCAACTGCAGGTGAAGCGGGGTTTTCCGTAAGATGGACATAGGGATAGATTATTACGGATTTTACTCCGAGGACTTCAGAGCGTTTAACTGTATCGGATACAAGCTGTTCTGCCACTGAAAAAGGAGACTCTTCGTCTTCTTTTTCCACAGATATAAATATAACGAGACATTCTCTGTCTATACTGTGTTTTCCCTCTGAAATTACTTCTGCTCCTTCCATTGCTTTTTCTCTGCTCTGGAAATTAAAATATTTTGTATGTATGCCTAAAATTTTCATTTTTATCTCTCCTTTTTTAGTGAGTAGTGAGTAGTGAAAAGTGAGTGGGAGGAGCGAACCACTGTGTTCGCCCGGTACCCGGTGAAACCACGCATTACGCATCACGCATTACGCATTACGCATTACGCATCACTCATCACGAGAGCTTATATAACTTGATTTCCGCTCAAATCACTAATTATAGATTGTTATGCAACAAACCATTATGAATCTAAATATATAAATTATGATTTTTATTTACGGGACTGTCAGAAAGAAAATAGATTACTTTCCTGCAGGGGCATTAACTGGCAGCCCCTGTCTAGTTATGGTGTTGTTGTATTTTGTGAGGATTCTGGAGGGTTTTTCAGAAGAATCTTTCAGAATTATAGAGGAATTTTCCTGCCTTTCTATGACAGGAAAAGAGGATACAAAAAATCCGGCCTGAAAATAACGGCCCTGGAAATTACGCAATTTTATATGTGGTCTGTTTCCCTTTATATTATCCATAACTTCCTCTTTAATATTTACAAAAAATACCATGACCATTTCAGTCACAACGAAGTATGAGAAATTGCTCCTCCTGTCACGCGTTACGCATTACGCGTTACGCTTCTCATTAGTTTCCCCCATTATAGCGATTACCAATGGCATCTGTCAAGATAGACTGTATCATATCCAGGTAATTTCTGTCTTTACTGGAAATAAGCTTTTCCCATTTCATTTTCTTACGTAAAAATATTACAAGAGAAAATTTATAATTGCTGGCAGGACGGCACGGGTCACCTTTATAACAGGTTTTAACTTCACAGGAACATATCTGTGATAATGCTATTTCAACTGTTACGGGGTAAAAAATATATGTTCTTTTTTTTACTGATATTTTTTCGCTTGTTATGGTGATGTTTTTATCCTGAAAATATATTTCTTCATTATGATTTATATCTTGCTGCATAACAGTAGGCATAATTATTCTCCTTTACGACGTTCCCAATCTTTTCTGTATAAGATATAAATATAAGAGTGAACATCTTCCGTATATTCCTTCATATGGTCCGGGAATTTATATGAAGATTCTCCTACCTTACAGGCTCCGACTGCTTCCTGCATCTTCTGGGAGGCTATATTCAGTTTATTGGGAGTTGCCTTTATACCAGAACAGTTAGTATTAGTAAACAGGTAATCTACAAGACCTTTTTTTATTTCTTTACCATAGCCTTTCCCATGAAACTCGGGTAATAATTTTACATCTGTTTCGGAAATTCCGTTTTTATCAGGCAGTCCTAACTTGCACTCTCCTATTGTTTCCCCCGGTTCTTTCACCTGCACAACAAGGGGTTTATTGTATTCATCTTCAGACTGCTTAAGGATTCCATCCTTTATTTCTTCTTCCGTTACTTTTAGCCCTTTTGGAAAACCGACAAATTTCATGACTTCACCATTTGTCCACAGGCTGTAAAATAAAGGTGTATCTTTTTCTTCTGATTTTCTTATTATTAATCTTTTTGTTTCAAATATTGTCATATACAAGTCCTTCCCGAGCAGAATTATCCTGATAGATTATTATTTATACTTATTTCAGTAATGTTATTACAATAAATACTTCTTTCTTTATTATGGAAAATCCTATGTGAATGCATAATTTTTACTAAATTTTTATCTCATTGTTTTTTTTCGGCGAACGTTATATAATTCATTCAAATAGAGTCATTATTAAGGAGGTCAGATAAATGAGTCTTGAAGAACATAGAGAGAAATCCCGTAAAAGTGTAAAAGCTCTGGTTGTGACGGTAAGTGATACAAGGACGAAAGAAACGGACATATCAGGAAAAATTATAAAGGAAATACTGGAAAAGCATTCCCATAAGGTAGTGGATTTTATTATCATAGAAAATGATGCAAATATTATAAAAACCTTTGTAGAAAACGAACTGACATGGTTTCGGGCAGAAGTAATTATATTTAACGGAGGCACCGGTATTTCCTCAAAGGATATAACGGTTAATCTTTTAGAGAAAATGCTTGATAAGAAACTTGACGGATTCGGAGAATTTTTCCGTTATCTCAGTTATAAAGAAATAGGAACTGCTGCTATGATGAGCAGAGCAATGGCAGGTGTTGCAGGAAGTACACTTATTATATGCCTCCCCGGTTCACCGAAAGCAGTCACTCTTGCCATGGAAAAACTTGTTTTACCTGAACTGGGACATATGGTTATGGAAATTTTTAAATAGAGGAGTTTTGACATGAAACCTATAGGTTCTCTTATAACACTCGATAAAGCAATGGAGATATGTTTTTCATCAATAAAAGAAATTGCCGACGAAGAGAAAGTTCATATACTTGAGGCATCAGGGAGAGTTATTTCCAGGGATGTAATGTCAGAGATAAATGTTCCACCTTTTGCAAGATCCGCTATGGACGGCTATGGAGTTATAAGTGAAAATACTTTTTCTGCAGGACAGTTTAAACCTGTAAGACTGAAATGTATCGATAAGATACATGCAGGTATGGAACCTGTCTGTGCCGTAAAAACCGGCGAGTGTTCTCAAATCGCTACCGGTGCCATGATACCGGAAGGTGCAGACTCTGTAGTTATTGTAGAAGATACTGAAAAAGACGGAGAAGATATACTTGTTTATAAACCTGTATATCCGGGACAGAATGTTTCACCTTCAGGAGAAGATATCGTAAAAGGTTCTGTCGTTTTAAGAAAAGGTGATTTTCTGACACCTTCAAAAACAGGTGTTCTGGCTGCTCTCGGTATGGAATATGTTGACGTTTACAGGAAACCGAAAATAGTTATTATAACTACAGGAAATGAAGTGAAAACTCCCGGAGCGATACTTGGAACAGGACAGATTTATGATGTGAATTCCTATACGCTCCATGCTGTCCTGACTTCTCATGGCGTAAACGCTTTTATCCATGAAGAGATAATTGAAGACGAAATAGAAAAAATAGAAGAAGTTATAAGGTTATATGAGAATGTCGATTGTATCATATTTTCAGGGGGCAGTTCAGTAGGGGAGAGGGATGTTATTATAGAAGCCATATCCCGTCATGGAGAGGTTTTGTTTCATGGTATAGCAGTAAAACCTGGCAAGCCCACTCTTTTCGGGAAAATTAATGATACACTGGTCTTCGGAATGCCGGGAAATCCTTCTTCATGCCTGTCCAATGCATATATTATGCTGGTACCCCTCTTCAGGAAAATTGGCCGTCTCCCTGAAGAGATTATAAGAAAAGTGAAATTGCCAATTGTTAAAAGGATTACTTCCACTCTGGGAAGACATCAATTTCTCACTGTGAAAATAGTTAACGGAGAAGTTAAACCAGCTTTTAAAACGTCGGGAGCCATAACGAGTATGTCGGAAGCAGACGGTTATATAGAAATACCTGCACTGGTTGATCTAATAGAAAAAGGTGAAATGGTGGAAGTAATATTATTTTAAGGGTGATATTTTTTGTGACCAGTTTATATACTGACCTGCTGGTCACCCTTCACCCTTCACATCAGGGCGTTTTATTAAACGCCCCTGCTTATTCTTTACGTCTCACGTCTCACCATTCACTTTTCACTTTTCACTACTTTATATATCCGTAATTAACTGCAAGCTTATTAATGCATTTCTTATGAAGATCTTCCAGAGAAAGATTTCCCGGTTCCAGTTCAAGACCTTTTTCGGAATATTCCAGCGCATCTTCATATTTTTTTTGTTTGTACAGAGCCAGTCCTTTACCGCAGAGAGCTATCGTTGACGAAGGAGCTAATTCTATTGCTTTATTATAACATTCGATGGCAGAAGTGAATTTTTTTAGCATTATTAAACTTTCTCCCTTGCTGTTCCAGGAGTCAGTATGGCCGGGATTTATTTTTAAAGCTTTATTGAAACATTTAACTGCTTCGCCATGTTGTTCCATGTATGCCAGTGCTCTGCCTTTATCATAATAAACCATGTAATCATCCTTAACAAATTTCAGAACCTTATCGAAAGATTTAATAGCATCACTGTATTTTCCCATAGAAAACAGGGTTGTTCCCTTTTTATACAGTGCATAGGCATGGTCCGGATAAATACTCAATGTTTTTTCATAACACTCAAGTGCTTCTTCATATTTTTCCAGAGACGACAGAGCTTTACCTTTATCATACCAGATAAAATCATCATCAGGATAATGTGCCAGACTTTTATTAAAACACTTGATTGCCTCTTCATAATCTCCAAGAGCGGACAGAGATTTACCTTTATCGGTGTAAATACGATAATCTTCCGGATTTATAAGTAAAACTTTATCCAAACATGCAACGGCTTCCCTGTGTTTCCCCTGAACCGCCATGATTAATCCTTTGCTGTAAAGAGCTTTTGCATATAACGGATTAATATTTATAGCTGCATCATAACATTTTATTTCTTCATCATGTTTCCCGAGTTCGTTCATTACCAGACCTTTGTAATACCATGCTTCTGCATATGCCGGTTTAATCTTTAATGCTGTATCATAACATGTGGCTGCTTCTTTATATTTTCCCTGTGCATAGAATACATTACCTTTACCGCACCATGGAGATGCATAGTCGGGAGCAATTTGTATGGCTGTATCATAAGCTATAATTGCGTCTTCATGTTTCCCGAAATTTGCCAGTGCTTCACCTTTATTGTACCACAGATCTTTAAGATATTCAGGTTTAAGTTCAATGGCTCTGTCATAGCATATGATTGCTTCGTTAAATTTTCTGTGAAGTGCCAGAGCTTTACCTTTGTTATACCATGAATCAACACATCCCGGATTCAGTTCCAGCGTTTTATCATAACATTTTGCTGCTTCTCCGTATTTACCGAGACTGATCAGTGCCAGACCCTTATTATACCAGACATCAACATCTTTCGGCTCTATTTCCAGAACTTTATCATAACATTTTATTTCTTCTTCATATTTCCCCATATCACCGAAAACTACACCTCTGTTGTACCAGGCTTTTATGTAGTTTGGATTAATATACAGGGCTTTATCGTAACATCTGATTGCTTCTTCATATTTACCCTGATCCGCGCAGGCTTTTCCTTTGTTTATCCATGCTTTTGTATTTTTCGGACTGAATGCTATGGCTTCATCATAACATTTAATTGCTTCCTCGTAATTTCCCTGATGAAAAAAGTCCAGTCCCCTGGCAACCATTTCATCTGCTTTATTTTGATTCATAGTTACATGACCTCTCTCTATGATGATCTCGTTAAGTCATAGTCAGAAATACTGATCACTGATCACTGTAATAATATATATCATAAATATGGAAAAAATACAATTTTAATATATAATATTATAAAAAAATAAGAAGGTGATTTTTATGATGGTCGAGGAAATTCTGGACAGAATTGAAAAAAAAATAATTTTCTATCGTAGAGATTTTCATCGCTTCCCGGAATCTGCATGGACGGAATTTCGGACAGCTTCTATTGTGGCAGCAGAACTGGCCGGACTCGGTTATAAACTTAAAGCAGGCAGAGAGGTTATAAATGCTGAAGACAGAATGGGCCTTCCTTCATGGGAAGTACTTCAATCACACTTCATGCGTGCCATTGAACAGGGTGGAAACAGGGAATTTATAGAATTATTTAAAGACGGTTTCACAGGACTGGTCGGTATATTAGAGAGGGGAGAAGGGCCTGTAGTGGCATTCCGTTTTGATATGGACGGTCTTGATCTTGTAGAAAGTAAAAACCCTGAACACAGGCCTTTCAGAGAGGGGTTTTCTTCTGTAAACAGTGGTGTTATGCATGCCTGCGGTCATGATACTCATACAGCCGTCGGGCTCGGTATAGCAGAAGTTCTGATGGACATGAAAGATTCTATTCACGGAACTGTAAAACTGATTTTTCAGCCTGCAGAAGAAGGAGTAAGAGGGGCTAAATCCATGGTGAGTTCAGGCATACTTGATGATGTGAATTATCTTATAGGTCATCATATTTCAAGTAAATGGAAAACAGGTGAAATAGCTCCCGGTATGAGCGGATATTTTGCGACACAGAAATTTGACGCTTTTTTTACAGGTAAATCTGCCCATGGAGGAGGCAAGCCTGAAGAAGGTAAAAATGCCCTTATGGCAGCAGCTTCTGCCGTATTAAATCTTTATGCCATACCGAGACACAGTAAAGGTGCCACAAGGGTAAACGTAGGTAAATTAATTGCCGGCACAGGGAGGAATATAATCTGTGACAGGGCTCATATGGTTATAGAAACAAGAGGAGCAAATGATGAAGTAAGTGACTATATGTATGAGAAAGCTTTACAGATATTAAAATTTTCTGCAATGATGTATGACTGTACGGTTGAAATTAAAAATATGGGAAGTGCCGGCAGTGCAGAGAGCGATAAAAAACTTGCAGAGAGAGTTGAGAAAATCGCCGGAGAAACAGGTGGCTTTTCCTTTGTCTCTTCTGCTGCCGAAGGGGGAAGTGAGGATTTTACTTATATGATGAAAAGGGTACAGGAAAAAGGTGGTCTTGCTACAAATATAGGAGTGGGAGCCAATCTGAGCGGAGTGACAGGTAAAGAATTATTGCTCAGAGGCCATACTCCTGAATTTGATATTGACGAATCTTCTTTTAGAAATACAGTAAAGTTATTATCTTTACTTGCTCTTGATATATTTACTGAGGTAAGTATAAATAATACATATGTTTATAGTCGTGACGCGTAACGCGTAACGCGTGACGGGAGGAGACAAAATCACAGATTCTCCGTTGTCGTATTTATCTCTGGCAGCACTAAGTACCGCAACAGGTAAATTGGTACCCAAAAAAAATATGGCACTCACTCCT
>CAYSLJ010000116.1:0-20508 GCA_964431735.1 uncultured Synergistia bacterium
GGAAGAGCCTCACCCACCGGAAGGTATTTGATGACTTTTCGGATAGGCTCTTAGTTTCATAACAATTCATAATTAATGAGTGAGTAGTGAATAGTGATTAACATTGCCATATTCTACTCACTACTCACCACTCACGATTCACTTAAATTCTAATAAGTTCTGAAATACACTATAAAAATGAAAATTTCTATGCCTTTAAATTAAACTTGCCTTTTTTATATAAAATAGTTAGAATATAATTTCACAATGTGTACAGGCTCTGTACCGATTTATCTGGAGCGTTAATCAGTTTTATAAGGGATATTATCAATGAATATACAGAATAAATTAATAGTTCTCATATGTTCAATATTAATTCTATGTCTCGTAGTATTAATTGTGCAGAGACATTTAGAAAAAAACAAATTAATAATATTATTTCAGGAAGAAAAAGAAGAAAAAAGTAAAATTTTTGATAAAATCCTTGAAATCAAAGGAGAGTCTTTAAAGAGTCTCGCTTATGATTATACATACTGGGACGAAATGGTATCTTTCGTAAAAACTAAAGATAAAATGTGGGCTAAAAACAATATAGCAACTGTTTTTGGAACATATAATGCAAATTATATATGGATTTACTCGGTAGATTTCTCACTTATTTATTCTGTATCGAACATAAAAAAAACAGAGTTAAAAAAAATTCCCATAGAGGAAAAATCTATTAAATATTTATTCAGACAAAAAAATCGTTTCACTCATTTTTTTATTAATACACCTGAAGGCATCATAGAAATTCGCGGTGCTACAATTCATTCTACTATAGATAAAGAAAGAATTACCGAACCTGCAGGTTATTTTTTTACAGGACGTTTATGGGACCAAAAATATATTAACGAACTGTCACTCTTAACCAGAAGTGACATAATTCTCAATAATTACTCCAATGAAGACATACCTGACGACAGAATAGAGAATGATGGCGTCCATTTTTTCAAAATCCTTTACGGCTGGAACAAAGAACCAGTAATAGTTATGGATATAGTATCAAAAACCAGTATAATAAACAGCCTGAACAATGCATCTAACTGGAGCTTTATGATAGTTATTACCTATGCTCTAATACTGCTAATTATGTTATATACATCCATTACATTATGGATAAGAGCTCCTCTGAGGAGTATAACTATGGCTCTAAATAAAGATGATCCTGATTATCTTGAGAGACTTAAGCAGGACAGAAGTGAATTCGGACATATAAGTACATTAATAAATCAATTTTTTGCTCAGAGAAATGAGCTTATAAAAGAAATTGAAGAAAGAAAATATTTAAATCAGAAACTGGAAAAGGAAATTAATGAGAGAAAGCAGGTAGAAATATTACTCAGGGAAAGTGAAAAAAAATACCGCCATCTTCTTGAAATAGCACAGGAAGGCATATGGGCCATAGACGGACATGGGAATACAACCTTTATAAATCCTAAAATATCAGACATACTGGGATATAACGCTGAAGAAATGTTCGGGAAGAAATTTCTGGATTTTATAGAAGAAGATGACAGAGAATATTTCAGGACAAATATGGAAAAATACAAAAAAACTATTCAAGAGAGACTGAACTGTGAATTTCTTAAAAAAGACGGGAAAAAAATCTATACATCTTTATCTCTGAGCCCCATTAATGATGATAAAGGTAATTACATGGGAAATCTTGCCCTTGTAACAGATATAACAGAAAAAAAACTGGCAGAAGAAGAAAAAAGTAAACTTGAACACCACCTTCGTCACTCTGATAAAATCAGAGCTATAGGTACAATGGCAGCAGGCATAGCTCATGATTTCAACAATATTCTTGTTGCTATACTTGGTTATACGGAAGTTATGATTCACCATACAACAGAAGGAAGTATATTTGAAAAAAATCTGCGAGAAGTACGTAATGCATGTAACAGAGCAATAAATCTGGTAAAACAAATTCTGACCTTCAGCCGTAAATCGGAAGTAAAAAGAATACCGCTGCAAATAAGTCCCATTGTAAAGGAAACCATTAAACTGCTCAGGCGATTATTACCTTCCACAATAGAACTGAAAGAGAATATTGAAGAAAATCTCGTCTGGATAAAGGCAGATCCGACACAGATTCAACAGATAGTAATAAATCTATGTACAAATGCCGCCCAGGCTATGAGTGGAGCAAGTGGATTAATAGAAGTAACTTTAAAGAATTTATCCATTCAGTCAAAAGATATAACATATGAAAATATGAAATCCGGCACTTATCTTCAACTCGCTGTAACAGACACAGGTCATGGCATACCGCCTGAGATCAAAGAACGTATCTTTGAGCCTTATTTTACAACAAAAAAAACAGGAGAAGGCAGTGGAATGGGACTTGCCGTAGTTTACGGCATTGTAAAAGCCTATGGAGGAGAAATTACAGTGGACAGTAATATCGGTAAAGGAACAAAAATTACTATATGTTTTCCCGGTGTGGAAATTGATGATAAAAAACCGGAAAAAGAAGATAATGTTGTTTTACCGACAGAAAAGGGAAAAATATTATTTGTAGATGATGAAGAAATATCTATTGTTAAAATAATGAAGGAATTACTGGAACAGATGGGATATCAAATTTCCTCCAGCAACAGCAGTATTGAAGCTCTGCAGCTCTTTCGCGAAAAACCTGACGAATATGCTATTGTTATTACAGACGAAATTATGCCAAAAATGAAAGGTTCGAAACTGGCAGAAGAAATATTACGTATAAGACCTGATATACCTGTAATACTTATAACCGGCTATTGCGATCATGACATTATGGAAAAAGCAAAAGCTACAGGAGTAAAGGAAGTTCTTATAAAACCTGTAACACTGGGGAAACTGACGAAAACAATAAGGGAATTACTGAGTGATGATAAAACATGTTCGTGAGAGATAATGGAAACATCTACAGTCAAAATTTTATATCAGGAGGACCATAAATGAATCTAAAAATAGCCAGTTTTAATACAAATTCTATCAGAGCCAGAATGGATATAATTACCGGGTGGCTCTCAGATACATCTACTGATATACTGTGTATTCAGGAAACAAAGGTACAGGATAAAGATTTTCCTCTTGAGCCTTTTAATCAGATAAACTATCACTGTGTGTTTAAAGGACAGAAAAGCTATAATGGTGTTGCTGTTATAAGCAAAATTCCTGTTGAAAACATGGTTGCAGGATTTGACGGAAAAGGTGAAGATGAAGGGAGCCGCCTTATTTACTGTAAAATACATGATATAAATATAATAAATGTTTATATTCCCCAGGGTTCTGAAGTGGGAACGGAAAAATTTAAATATAAACTGACCTGGCTCGATAGACTCCATGATTACTTAAAAAACAATTTCTCTCCCGCTTCTCCGTTAATTCTCACAGGAGATTTCAACATAGCACCGGAAAGGATTGACGTATACGATCCTGATAATCTATACGGTGCAGTAGGATTTCATCCTGAAGAACATAAAGGGCTGGACAAATTAAAATCATGGGGACTTATCGATATATTCAGAAAACATGAAAGCCGTGGAGACCAGTATAGTTTTTATGATTACAGAATAAAGAATGGTGTAAAGAGAAAAATGGGATGGCGCCTGGATCACATATGGGCAACAGAAATTCTGGCAGAAAAATCTGTTACATCCTGTATAGATATAAATCAGAGGCTTTTAGAAAAACCGTCTGACCATACGTTTGTTGTGGCAGAATTTAATTTATGAAAAAAGGTGAATAATATGAAAAAACTTAAATATCCGGGATTACTTGAAAACAAGGCAGAAGGATGGTGTTTTTTAAACGGCAATGTTGTAAAAGAAGAAGATCTTGTAAATATGTGCAGAGAAACAATCCTGAACCCATGTCATACAGACGAAGAGTTAAATAAAAGTAAAAAAATACTCCTTGTTACAGCAGCTTTTCAGAAAGGACATGAACATCACGATCGCCATCTCATAGAAATGTTCGAACGTATTTCTATAGATGCCAGTTGGGAAGGAAGTTTTCCGAGAAATATTCAAAACCTATCGGTATATTCCATGTTCAATGAATTTAAAGAAAAAGAAAAATGGCTCTACCAGAAATATACGGAGAAACAGGATCAGATTAAAGCAATAAAAAAAGATTATTACGAAAAAAATTTCCACTATGTGGAAGAAATATATAAACTTGTATCCAGTCTCCAGGAAAACTATAAACATTTCTGTCTTTATGATTTTTATTATCTCCACGATCATAAAGACGATCCGGAGTTTTTCACAGTTGACCTGTCAGGTGAAGAAAAAGATAAAAAATTATCTGATTTATCCAATCTTTTAAGAGCCAATAAAGGTCTGTCAACATGTAAGGAACTGAGAGATACATTTGACCATATAATTTATAAAGACAATGAATTATTTTCTCTGTGCAGACATGTAGAACTTTATTATCTCTGGAAAAGCGGCGTGCAAAAAAGCTCTTTTTATAAAGAACAGAGAGAAGAACTGGGTAAAAGAATAATGTCAAGCGCTACAATATTTATATTCGGAGGAAGGGTTTTTGTCCTTACCAACAGACTTCGTTTTTACAGACTTGAAAAATATTTCAAAGATGCAGTAAAAAAAGGAACCAATCTCTACGGTATCAGTGCAGGTTCAATATGTCAGACAGAAAAGTTTTTTCTCACATTTGAACGTTATTCCACCAGAGCCCATTCGAGCGCATCAGATTACGGCATGGGTCTTGTGCATAACATATGGATCTTCCCCCATGCAGAGGATCTTTCCTATATAAGAGAACTGCACAGAGACAAGCTGTCTTTCTTTACCCTGAGACACAGGCCGGGAGTGGCAGTAGGCCTTACGGAAAAAAGCGTTCTTCTATGCGAAAAATATAAAGATCCCTTTGACGGAAAAATATACAGACGTTATACCTCTGTAGGAGAAGAACCTGTTCTGGTCTTCGGAGAAAGAGGTAAAAGATGTGATCTCTATAAATACGACCAGATAATTCTGGAAGGCACAAAATTTTATAAAGGGAAAAATCAAATTGCAGGAAAAGATGATATAAAGCAGATGGAAGAAGAATATGTTGCCAGCATAAGAAATAAATAATATTAATAGCAGGTTGAGATATGGCAGAACAAATAAGAATCGTCACGAGTAACGCGTTACGCGTGACGGGATTACAGCCTTATTGTTCTTCCCTGTATCCATATACGCTTTATCCATAAAATCATACTATTTACCTGTTACTCAATCAACCCCAGATTACGTACTTCTTCTACCAGACTTTCCGGCTTTATCGGCTTCGGCATATAATAAGTGGCTCCACCCTTATAATAGGCTTCAAAAACCGATTTAGGATCATTGAGGGCTGTAATCATAATAACCTTCACTTCTTTTGAGCCTTTAATCATCATTTCTTTTTCAATATCCCTTATTTTCTGCAATGCCTCATGGCCGTTCATATTGGGCATCATAATATCGAGACATATCAAATCATAGGGCTTCTCTTCCTGCCATGCCATAAGAAAAGCCTGAATCGCTTCTGCTCCGTCAACAACAGTATCACAGTCACCGTACTGGGAAAGGACAGTTTTGAGCAATTTCCTTATGTAAAAATCATCTTCTACAATTAAAGTCCTCATAAAACACTCCTTACCGGATGAATGGCTTAGTAGATAAAGAAATCCATTCAACCTTTACATAAGCTTATTACAGTGTATTTCATAACTTATTAGAATTTAAATGATCGTGACGCGTAACGCGTGACGGATTTATCCCTCCAGATTACGCATTACGCATTACGAGATTATTATTTATAATGGTTATAAATATAATTTATAATCTTATTATAACATAATCGGCTGATTTATGAAAAAATTAATAAGATATCAATAATTTTCATTATTTATTTCGGAACATATAAAAGCCATCTGTTTGCCTGACAGGCAGGTCAGAAACAGTGTAGTTTTTACTCCTCCTTCGGTTAATTTAAGCCTTTTCCGTAAAACCTCCGGTTCCACTGCAGTTCCACGCTTTTTTATAACTATTTCACCGATCTTTAAATATTTTAATCGCCTGTTAATTTCTTTTATACTGAAAGGGAAAACTTCATCTATTTTCCATACCCTGGCCATTGGAGTTTTAACAGGCTTTTCTCCTGTAAGATAGGCTATGGCATTATCCATTTTCATGGCATTCAGCTTCCATGCAAGCCATTCAACCAGATGGCCCCTTATAATGGCCGGGTCAGGTTCATATATATAAGAAAGTGGTTCTGTTACAGGCACAGGATCTACGGCTTCTTCTTCAATATGAATATGTTCGGGTAAAATAGTTACGGATCTGTTAAAACCATATTTATGAGAAACATTTTTCCGTAAATTTCCGAACCAGAGAACTGCTTCTTTACAGGTTCTGTTATGGGAGATAAATTCCACTTCACAATCAGGCGGTATTTCCTCATAATCCACACCTGGTAATATTTTCACACCCAGATCGGGCACAGTGGCTCTGATTGCCATAAGTTCAACGATTGAAGGTTCTATATCACTCAGATTAAAAACCCTCTTCCCTCCCTTTCTCCGGGAAGGATCGGCGAAAGCCGCATCAACATGCCATGGCCTGCGAAGATCTTCACAGAAAAATTCAATCTTTTCTGACAGGCCCAGAGCTTTAGAATTGGCTCTTGCCATTTCCAGACGAACTCTGTCTTTATCCACTGCCATAACATGGGGACTGATTTCTGAAAGACTTAACAGATCTCCACCTATACCACATGTAAGATCGGCGATTTTTCTATAATCGGCAAAACGTTTTGCCCTGTGGCGTGCAATAACCTCACCGCTTGCCTGTTCCAGGGCTTCCGAAAGAAAATACATAAGACGGGCAGAAGAGAATTTTTCCTTTCCCCTGTTACGTAATATTGCTGTTTCAACAAGAGCAGAAGCTTCCTGCACTGTTACCTCTCTTCGTAATTTCTCAATTACGGGAATAATATTACTCAAATCCATCAGGGAAAGTTCCAGAAGCTTTTCCTGCCCCTTATGACTCAATAAAAAATTAAGATCTTCAAGACTTACAGGATAAGACATTTTTCATTATTTACCGATTAATTTTCAGGATACTCTTTATTTACTGTGGTGAGCATAAATAATACATATTTGCTCTCGTGACGCGTGACGCGTGACGCGTGACTTAAACGATACCGGGCGACCACAGGGGGGGCGCCCCTACTCTTCACTTTTCACGACTCACTTTAAGCCCCGCGTTTCACAAGAAATTCTCTCATATCATCAGAGCCTGCCCATTCTAAAGGGGTCTGCTCATTTTTTGCTTTAATATTTATATCTGCTCCTCTGGAAAGAAGAAATTCTACAAGGCCCTTATCCTCATAAGAAACTGCCCAGTATAAAGGAGTCAGTCCTTCACTGTCTTTGACATTCACATCGGCACCGCTGCTTAACAGTAATTCCGTCAATTCCATGTTCTGAATGCTTACCGACCAGTGAAGAGGGGTTTCTCCGTCGTTGTCTTTCATATCAACATCAGCACCTTTATTTATAAGCAGTTTGACAATTTCTTTTTTCTCATTATTCACTGCCTTATGTAAAGGACTTTCTCCGGAAGCATTTTTACAATTTATACTGGCTCCTTTATCTATAAAAAACTCTGCTATGTCACATCGACCGTATTCGCAGGCAATATGTAAAGGCGTGGAACCGTCTTCATCAGGGCAATTTACGTCAATACCTTCAGATATAAAGAAACCTGCTGTTTCCTTATGACCGTATAAAGAAGCCGAATGTAAAGGTGTCATTTTTTCATCTGAATTTTTAAGACATGCTCCTCCGGACATGAGAAATTTTGCCATATCCCGTGTAAAAGCCATATGTAAAGGAGTAAGATTGTAAGAATTTTTTATGTTAACATCTGTTCCGCCATCTATAAGAACTTTTGCTTTATAAATATCTCCTGCAAGTGATGCACAGTGAAGAGGCATTACACTGACATCGGCGCCTCCGCTCATAAGCAACCGTGCTATTTCTCCGTGACCTTCCGAAATGGCCATTTCTAAAGGTGTCCTGTCATAATCATCTTTAACATTTATCTCAGCCCCCCGGGCCAGGAGAAATTCCACTGTATCTTTATGACCTTCCGGTGAGGCCTTATGTAAAGGTCTTTCTCCCGAATAGTTTACGGAATTTATATCTGCTCCCCCTGATACAAGCAGTTCAGCCATTTCTTTATATCCGTGAAGGCAGGCTATATGTAAAGGTCTGTCTCCTGCATAGTTTACAGAGTTTACATCTGCTCCTGCTGATATAAGTATAGAGGCAATTTCCGGGTTATAACAGCAATGAAGGGGAGTAATACCGAAAGGCCCCTTATTGACATCAGTTCCTTTAGAAAGAATCGATTTCACAAGATCTTTATCGTCTTTTACTGCAGCCAGGTGTAAATTAACAGATGCTCCTCTAGATACAAGCCAGTCAGATATATTTTTACGGTCTTTATCCCATGCCACCCAGTCCAGAGGAGTAAATCCGTTTTGATCCTTTATATTTATATCTGTACCTCTTGCCAGCAGTAATTCTGCCGCGCCTTTTTCCTGTCTGACCACAGCCCGGTGCAGAGGAGAAGCCCTCAATAGAAACATATAGACAATTTTATTCAGGAAAGAACCTGCAATACCGGGCGATGCCATGTAATCGGAGTGAAAAGGATTTTCATGGTGACGGCATGATACAAAGAGAAAATGAATACCCATAATCAATATACCGGCAGTACATATTATGGTAATAATATAATTTCTGCTTATATCATCACATATAAAAAAACAGTAAAAGATTTCTATAACTATGGTTATAAATATTATTATAACAATTCTTTTTATGTTAAGAGGGGCAGAGTTTTTTATTCTTCTGTCTCTTTTTGCCGATAAATTGTGCATAAAAGATTACCTTTCAGGGTGAAAAAATTAGTGAGTAGTGAGTGAGAGATTGTCCCACTCACGACTCACGACTCATATAATTAAGGGATTGTCGAGAAATAACTCCGTCTCATATACAGTCTATATCGTGACACGTAACGCGTAACGCGTGACGCGAGGATAATAACCGTTCTGGCAATTTGCCAGGTTTATTTTTTTTCCAGTCTCTATATATCAAGCTCTCTGAATTTATTATTTATCTCCAGAAGTTTCTGTTTATCTCTTCCCTCTATGTAATATCTGAGCACCGCATCTGTTCCGGAAGCTCTTACTTCCCACCAGAA
This sequence comes from uncultured Synergistia bacterium, assembly GCA_964431735.1. Lineage (GTDB taxonomy): Bacteria > Vulcanimicrobiota > SpSt-956 > SpSt-956 > JAKJGF01 > CALARM01. Next base: position 9,273 of record CAYSLJ010000116.1, read on the forward strand.
ATCCTCGAAATCTATGAGAGTTCCGTCTCCTGCCCATTGAATTTTTACTATCTTCGGGAAGATGAAATTTCCGGCTTTTGAATTTAACAGTTCTCCTGCTTCAAAAGGAGATTTCCCGACAAGGGATTTGAAGAAAGCTACAACCCTGTCTCTTTTTAAAAGTCCTGCAGCTTTTGCCGCTTTAAGTTCTTCAGAAGGAAGGTTTTCATTATATAATGTTACATCCATTCTGTCATAGAAACGATAGGTAATATCATATTTTTCAATAAGATGGGTATAAAATTCCGCAAAGGACGTACCTTCCAGATAGAGTTTTGCAGCAAGTCCGAGTATGACAGTGGCGACCTGCATGCCGTCCTTTTCTTTTATGGCAAGGCTCTTCTTTTTCCCGTTTTTGCTTATAATATAATCAGGCCCTCCCATGGCGGCGCCGCCGCTTTCTTCCGCCATAATAATAACCCTGGGGTTTCTGCCGAGATTTATCTCTTCTCCTGTTACTGTTTTTACCAGGACATCACTCTTTCCACCCTTTTCATGAAGTTGATGTTCCAGGTTTTCTACCATGTCTCCGAAATATTTAAATCCTACAGGAACCTGTACCAGTTTCTGCCCGCATTTCACTGCCACTTCTCCTATGGAACGGCTTGTAGGATAGGTTTCCATTACAGTCCAGTCATATTTATCAAGAAGACCTGTAGATTTAAGTTCTTCTATACGAAAAGCAGTGAGCATAAAATATATCTGATTAGGTTTAAAATAAACAAGAATTCTGTCTTCTGCATAATCATCTGTCTCAAGGCCTGCAGCCTGTGCTTCTTCTTTTACTGTCGCAGGAGCAGTAGTAACTATATTATATCTGTCTCCGTCAGGATCCCATATAAAAACAAAAGATCCGTAAGGTACATCTTTTAATAGTTTCTGTGCACCGATGTTTTTATAAATCTGCCATTTACCGGGATCGACACCGTAATTCTCTCCGTCTACAATGCCTATACCGTGATAATTAGAATCTTCATCATCGTAAATATATTTCACGGCACCTTCATTACCTGTACTTATACCAAGATAATTGAATACAGGTTTTGATGTCTGTCCCATAGAACCGCCTATGGCACATGCATAAGCTACAAAACCTTTATTTTTTGCTTTTTCCACAAATTCTAACGTTTCTTTTGATACAATAGTCTTTAAATACTCCGAATATACTTCTGTCACATCAAAATCTTCAGTTATAAGAGGAGAATTGTTTGGACCAAGTTTTATTACATATCCGGCTCTGATGATCTCTCTTACCTTATCTTCAATGAGTTTTGCTTCTTTTATAAGCTGTTTTCCGTCTTCATCCATCGGTTTCCAGCCACCTTTAAAATTTGGGGAATGGCTTGCAGTGAAATTTTCTCCGTCTGTATATTCATTATAAAATACGCCGAAGGAAGAATACCATATAGGTGTTGTTTTTATAGATTTTCTGAGATGAACTTTATGGCCGTGAGCGGCATAAATCCTGGATACAAATCTTATAAATTCCTGCGTATGGGGCCTTACTTCCCCTCCTACATGATTTTCAATCTGCCTATGTCTGTAGAGTTCATCATAAACAGAAGCTTTTGCCTCTGCTATAATGGCAAGCTTTACTGCATTAAAGGCTACGGAACTGTTAAATGGATCGGACGGGTCAAGCTGTGCTCTGTATCCTGCCGTGCCAAGGGCGAAAGAATTTGCCCATTCCACAAGTCCCTCAACGGTTATTAAATCTTCTGTCAATATAATTTCGTCTTTTTCAAATAAATTTTCCATAAGAAACTCCTCTCTGCCTGAAAGCTCTAACGATAGATTAACATACATGATGATGATACAAATAACAATAAAACAAATTTTTCTGAATAAATTCTTTAAATCCTTATTATCATACAGTAATAGCATATATGAGTCAATATATTTCACAGGCTCCACCTCTTTGAAAGGCAATCGAAAATAACTCTGGCAAATTATCCTGTCACGCGTAACGCTCCAAACAACCCCTTAATGAGTCACTTTCCTGACAAGATCGGAACATGAAAGTTCATAAATGGCTTTAGAAATTTCAAAATGATTTTTACCTGTTTCTTTAACAATATCATTTATATTATTTTTTCCGTCCAGATAGGCTAAAATATAAAGTTGCTCCGGTTGAAGCTGAATAATAGCGGCATTTTCCGGTAAATGCAGTTTAAATGTGTCTTCATATGAGACAACTACTTTTCTGATTTTTTCAACCTCACTTTTTCTTTTAATGAAATCTGCAAGCAATTTTTCCGTATCGGCCCATATTGTTCTTGCTTCAGGCAATAAATCGGGAGAAAATACAGCTTTCCCTCTGGGCCAGTGAAAAGCATAATTGAAGGCTTCTTCTCCTTTAAAATTGCCACAGGAAGAATGAATAATATGTCCGTTATCTAAAAATATCTCTCCCTGACCTTCAGGGGAACGGATTTCAATCCTCCCTTTTACTTTCTTTGAACACAGATCTATAAGCAATTTTGTAAAATCAATTTCTTCCAGATTAAATTTTATCTTTTCATCCATATCGCTCTGTTTCTGAAGAGGCTGTGGCTGAATGGCAAATTGATCTAACAGGTATGTGGCAACAACCGGTTCAATAGGAGCGCCGCCTCCATAGGCTTTTCTTATGCCATCAAGTATATCGGACAGTTTTATGCCTTTTATCAAATAACCTGTTGCCCCTGCTTTGAAGGCACTCAGAACAAGCTGTCTGTCAGGGCTCAGAGCAGTGAGTATTATTACTTTTACTGAAGAACTTATCTTTTTAATTTCAGATGTGGCTTCAATGCCATCCATACCGGGCATACTTATATCCATTAATATTATATCAGGTTTTATCTCCATATTTTTAAATTTTTCCACTGCTTCATGACCGCTCGATGCAGTTCCGACTAATTCCATATCAGGGTTGTGTTCTATCATTTTCCCGAAGGCAATCCTCAGTTTAAGATCGTCTTCTACAATAAAGACCTTTATAACTGATGTAATTCTCCCGGTAAGATTTTCCGAAGAATCATCTAACTGTTTTTTTATTCTGTATATTAAACTATCGGGCTCTTCCCTCTCTATAAGCCTCAGGGCATGTTTCATCTCTGTAGCGGAAAAATATCTGTCTTCAGGTCTGTCCTGTAAAGCTCTCATTAAAACTGCTTCTAACTTCTCCGAAATTGCCGGATTAATCTCTCTCACAGACTTGAATTTAAAAGGAACAGGTGCAACACCTGTAATAAGATGATGAAGTGTTGCCCCCAGGGAATAAATATCACTTCTTGTTTCTGTTTTACCTCTGTACTGTTCTCTGGGAGAATAACCCTGTGTTCCCACACCTGTCTGAGTATCATCTTCTTCTAACATCTTGGCCACACCGAAGTCTACAAGCATAATATGTTTATCTCTTGCTCTTATCATTATATTGGAAGGTTTTAAATCTCTGTATATAATAGGAGGCTGCTGACTGTGCAGATATTCAAGGACTTTACATATGGTTATAGCAAGCCTGAGAATCATATCTTCAGGCAGACCGGGGGTTCCCTCTTTTTTAAGTATACTGTAAAGATCATCTCCTGCAATATAATCCATAACAAGATAATATTTTTTACCTTCAAAAAAATAATCTGTAACACATGGTAAATTGGGGTGACGGAGTTTTGCAAGGATTTCCGCTTCAGTCTTAAAACGTTCAAGACTGTACCTCTTCTGGTCATCTCCGAAAAAATGCAAAAACAATTCCTTAACAGCACAGAGACTGTTAAGTCTCATATCCTTTGCAACATATATACCTGCCATACCGCCTGCTTTAAGAGGGGCTATTAATTTATATCTGTCATTTAATATAATGACACGTGTAAGTTTATCCCTGGGACAGTTCTGAAGAGAAGCAGAACATTTTACGCAATTTACATCATCTTCTTTATTGGAATAACTGCAGTTAATACAATATATCAATTTATTTCACCCGACATCAGAAATTTAAATCATATTCAGGTTACCGGTTACAGGTTTCAGATTTTTAATCTCATTACTCCTAACAACCATGACCGGTTCGGCCACAACGAAGTATGAGAATTTGTTCCTCCCGTCACGCGTTACGCGTTACGCGTTACGATTCTCATATAAAACCTATAACCGGTAAAAAAGTCATTACTGACCTGAACATAAGTATGTAAAAACGTTTTCCTCCCGTGACGCGTTACGCGTTACGTTTTACGCATCACGAGAGCATATATATTATCTATGCTTACCTAATTAAGCTCTATTGGCACTGCCAAGAACATGAACATTTTTATGTTTGTAAAGTTCAAGCAAAGAGGAACGGGCAGGGCCTAAATATTTACGGGGATCAAATTCGGCAGGTTTTTCTACGAAAACCTTCCTTATAGCAGCAGTCATAGCAAGTCTGCCGTCTGAGTCTATATTTATCTTACATACTGCAGATTTCGCAGCTTTTCTTAACTGTTCTTCAGGAATACCTGCTGTATTTTCCATTTTACCGCCATATTTATTGATTTCCTCTATAAGCTCCTGAGGAACTGAGGAAGATCCGTGGAGAACAATTGGGAAACCGGGAATTTTCTTCTCAATTTCATCGAGTATATCAAATCTCAAATCTGGAGGATTCTCTCCCGGCTTGAGTTTAAATTTATAGGCACCATGGGATGTGCCTATAGATATGGCAAGAGAATCAACACCTGTTCTGCCGACAAAATCTATAACTTCTTCAGGTCTTGTATAATGAGATTGTTCAGACTGCACCTCATCCTCTATACCTGCAAGTACTCCCAGTTCACCTTCCACTGTAACATCATGTTTATGGGCAAAGTCTACAACTTTCTTTGTAAGAGCAATATTTTCTTCATAAGGCAGATGAGATCCGTCAATCATAATGGACGAAAATCCATATTCTATACATGATACTGCCAGTTCATAGCTGTCACCATGGTCAAGATGAAGGGCTATGGGAATATTTCCTCCCATTTTTTTTGCCATTTCCACTGCTCCCTGCCCCATATAACGGAGAAGTGTTTCATTTGCATATTGCCTTGCACCTTTACTTACCTGAAGTATTACCGGAGATTTTGTCTCCACACAGGCTGTTATAATAGCCTGAATTTGCTCCATATTATTAAAATTATAGGCAGGTATGGCATATCCTCCATCCATGGCCCCCTTGAACATCTCTCTTGTATTCACAAAACCCAGATCTTTATAAGATACCATAAAAAATCTCCTTTACATGAAATTTTACTGATTATAATACAACCTTTTATAAATAATCTTTTTATGGATATAAGATTTATAAAAAGTCATGAACTGGATTATAATATTCTGCATATTATTGTATAATTCCTTTTCCTTAACTCTTTTTGCCCTGCGAGTTTTACATGGCAGTATTGTCCGGTATATTATACTATAGTAATTTTATGTGACTATATAACAAAAATCCTTGCAATAATTTTTTTTTAAAAGTATAATAATTTATATGAAAATGATGAAGTTTTATGCTCCACTGTCTATTCATTTTCATATTTGGTTGTGACCGATACGGTCATGCCTGTTAGAGTGTATTTCATAACTTATTAAAATTTATTAATAACCGCTGTGTTATAAAGTATTCTATTAATGAATATTATGTTTTTAATAAACCGGATAAAAATGTTTAATAGAAAAATCTGTTATTCCTTATTTGCTCTCTCAGGAATATTTCTTCTGGCTATAATAGTTTACTCTCCCTGTATTAACAATACATTCATAAATTTAGACGATCCAATTGAAAACAGCTTTAATCTGAATTTAACATGGAATAATATAAAACTTATATTTAATCCAACAACAACTAATAATTACTTTGGATACTATAATCCTTTACTTTTATGCACCTTCGCTTTTAATCATGCACTATGGAAGAACCATATTGCAGGTTACCATCTCACAAGTTTCATTTTATTCCTCTTTACACTTTTATTAATATATGCCATTACTGAAAAACTCTATAAAAATAAATATATTTCACTTATGACAGTTTTTTTATTTGTAATTCATCCCATCCATATTGAACCTGTAGCATTTAATGCTGCAAGAGCTCACTTATTACTGGGTTTATCATGTCTGCTTTCTTTTTATTTTTTTATAATTCAAATAGATTGCATGAATAAGAAAAAAATCCCCTTTTATTTATTATCCTTATTCTTCATGTTTCTTGCTCTTTTATCGCATCCTATCAGCATTTTTCTTCCACTGATAATTCTGGTATATATCTGCTCTTATTACAAAGATTTAACATTTTCAAATAAACTATATAATCTGCTGGCTTTTTTTTTATTAGTAATATGTTTCGAAATTTTTTTAATTCACTCCGGACAAACAAGAGTGAGTTTATTAAAGCATATCAATGTTTACGATAATATAATAAGAGCTGTAAATATATTCGGGAAATATGTTACATTACTTTTATGGCCTGATAAATTAAGTATGAATTATATAGGAGTAGAGCTGCAATTTTCACATTATCATTTTATTTATTCCTGTATTACTCTTTGCTTATTTCTGACTTATTTTATATATACCTTCATAAAAGACAAAGAGTTATATTTCCCTGGAGCCTGGTTTGTAATATTTTATTTTCCCGTATCACATATATTTATACCAATAGGTAATCCTCCTATGGGTGACAGATATATGTATCTTCCATCATTCGGTATTTTTCTGACATGTTCCATTTTAAGTTATAGATTATTTAAAGGGGTGGAAAAACATAATCTATTGAAATTACTTACAGCAGGTTTAATTACTATAATAATATTAAATCTATTTATGTTTACATGGCAGAGAACCAATCTATGGTCAGATCCTGTAGCTGTATGGGATAATGCCCTGAAAAATTATCCCTATTCTCCGGTAAGCCTGGTAGCAAGAGGTGAATATTATTATAATGAAAAACAATACGATCTGGCAATACATAAATTTACAAAGGCAGTAACTGCAGATCCAAATAGTAATTATATTGATGCTTATTTCTACAGAGGTATAACATATGCTGTAACAGGAGAATACAATAAAGCAATAGATGATTTTACCAGATCAATAGAACTCAATAATAATTCTGCTTCCCTGTATTACCGAGGTATTACCTATAGCAATATAAAACAATACGATAAAGCCATAGAAGATTTTAAAAAAATAATAAATAATCCTGAATATAATAATGCAGTAAATCTTCTGGATTCTGCCAGAAAAGCTATGGAAAATCAACAAAAAAACAAATAAAATGCCTTATTTTGCAAATCTTCTAAAAATTATTGCAAATCTCCTGAAATACTGATAATATAATAAAGTTTATACAGAGTATTACTTTGTAGACAGAATCTATTACCGGGGTAAGCGTAAATAATACATATATGCTCTCGTGACGCGTAACGAGTGATAGGAGAAAAACCTTTATTCCATAATTATTCTCGGGTCAGTCAGTTATGAGACAAACTATAATAACCCTGTAATCAAATATTCAGAAAGAGGTTTATCTAAATGAAAAGGCCTATAGAAATAGAAGATTTATTCAGAATAAAATTATTAGATTCCCCTGCAATCAGTCCGGATGGTAAAAAAATCGCTTTTACTGTCAAATGGGTAGATATTAAGAAAAACAAATATTTTTCAAATATCTATATTGCCATACCTGAAGAAGACAGAATAATTCAGTTTACGAGAGGTGACTATAGCGACAGGCGACCCAAGTGGTCACCTGATATGAAATATCTGGCTTTTCTGTCAAATAGAGAAGAGAAAAACAGATTGTGGATTATACCTTCAGACGGAGGTGAAGCCAGGGCAGTTACGGAAACAGATGGAGGTTTTTCCTTTTACTGCTGGTCTCCTGACAGTAAATATATAGTTTATTCTTTTAAGAAAAAATACGAGAATCCTGATGATGAAGAAGAAGATAAAAAAGAAGAGGACAGGAAAAAAGGACCTGATTATTATCTTATAAATGATATACAGTTCAAAGCAGACGGTCAGGGAGTTACAGGAGATGATAGATTTCATATATATCTTCTTAATGTTGACACAGGAGAAGTAAAACAGTTAACAGATGGTACATGCCATGATATAAACCCTGTATTTTCACCTGATGGTAAAATGATAGCTTTCTGTTCAAACAGGTCTGAAGACATAATAGATGACCCGGAAAATGATGATATAATGACAGTAAATCCGGAAACAATGGAAATCAAACAAATCAGTATGGAAAGAGGCGTTAAATCTTCAATAAACTGGTCTCCTGACGGGAAGCAAATAGTATTTCTCGGAAACCATACAGATATAGGATTCGGATGGTTAAGGAATATATATCCATACCTCCTTCCTTCCTGTGGCGGTAAAGATAAAAAACTTGCAGTAGATTTTGATTTTATTGCTTCCAATAAAATAGTTGGAGACCTCCAGGAATTTTCTGTTGGCCCTTCGTCATCTCCACAGTTTTTAGAAGGCGGGGAAAAAGTTGCTTTCCTTGCTACAGTAAAAGGGGCTTGTGAACTCTATTCTGTTCCTGTTTCAGGTGGAGTACCTGAGAAAATACTGGGAGGAAAAGTTGAGATTGCATCCTTTCATATTGACAGAAAAGGAAATAATATAGCTCTAATTATGGGTAATATGATAGAACCTCATGAATTATATTTCCTCACAAAAAACAAAAAGAACTGGACAGTAAAAAAACTTACATCTTTCAATGATTTTATAGAAAAAGAAATAGATATTACGGAACCTGAAGATATATGGTTCACAGGAAGTGACTCGGTACCTGTTCATGGATGGCTTATAAAACCACCGGGGTTCAATGAAAAAAATAAATATCCTCTTATACAGCAGATTCATGGAGGCCCTCATGTATTATATGGATATACATTTTTTCATGAAATGCATTATCTTGCTGCAAAAGGTTACTGTGTCCTTTATACAAATCCCCGGGGAAGTCAGGGGTACGGAGATGACTTTGCAGAAGCAATAAGACCTCACTGGGGAACTCCTGACAGTCAGGATCAACTGGAGTTTCTGGAACATATAGTTTCCAGAGGCTTTATAGATGATAAACGTCTCTATCTTACAGGAGGTTCTTACGGAGGGTATATGACAGTTTTACTTATAGGCAAAACCGACAGATACAGAGCAGCTATAGCAGAAAGAAGCGTTACAAATCTTACTACCCTTTTCGGTGTGTCCGATTACGGATATTGTTTTAGATTCGCCGTAGAAGGACTACCCTGGAGAGAACCTGACCTTTATAATACAAGTTCCCCTTTATATCATGTTGAAAAAATAAATACGCCATTATTTATAATACACAGTGAGCATGACTACAGAGCACCGGTAGATCAGGCAGATCAATTGTTTACTGCAATGAAATTCCTCAGAAAAGAAGTGAAATATCTGAGATTCACACAGGAATCTCATGGCCTTTCCCGATGTGGTTCACCTAAAAATAGAAAAACCAGGCTAAAGTTCATACTTGACTGGTTTACGCAGAATAAATAAACTGATAACTGAAGGTACTTAAGGAGGCACAAAGAGTGAGTAAAAAGAAAAAGAAAAAAAAGATAAAACAGATGAAAGTTGATATTTCATCTCTGGATAAAGAAAATATAAAAGAAGAACTGTTAACAGGTTTGAAAACTATAAATAGTTCATGTCCGTCACAGAAACAGATTGAACTTGTAACAAAGAAATTATTTCAGAAACTCGGTTCTGATGTAAAAATAGAGTTAATAAATTTACTTAAAGAAGCAACCGAACAGGACAGAGAACGAATAGTCCTTGCAATGATAGATATGGAAGGAGAAGATACAGAAGAATTACTTAAAGAATTACTGGCATCAAGCCAGATAAAACCTGAAGTAAAAGCCGGCCTGTTCTGTATTCTTCTCGGGCAGAATATGATAGATACAGATATATTTCCCGTAATGCTCCATGATGGGTCTACACTACAGGATCAGGTTAAACACTGGTGTAAACTTCTCAGAGATAATCCTTCATCACAGCCTGTTATAGAAAAAAACTTTAACGACCTTTCACTGACACATAAATTCCTTACCATGTTTTTCATATTAGCAGTTAAAGAAGAAGGAACAGCTTTTTACAATATATTTTTAAACAGTAATATACCAAAACTCAGATGGCAATTTGCTACGAATTTTTTAAACATATCTCCTTCTATGGTTCCTATTATGTTAAAACTGAGAGAAGATAAAGACTCTGAAGTAAGAGCAGCAGCAAAAAAATCGATAGGTATACTTAAAGACAGGGGTTTGGATTTCTCAGGTGATATAAAAGAATTGCCTCTCTATTGCTGTTATGCAGGTAAAAATATAAAAGAAAGCGGACTGGGGACAGTTCTGATAGCAAGAAAACTTAAAGATCATTATATAAATTATGCCCTTTTCCTTATAGACGTATGGGGTATGGGTTTAAAAGACGTATTTGGTGAAAGAAAATGTCATAAATTCAAATTTGACAGAGAAATTCTACCGAGGATTAAATCAAATTCTTATGTACCGGTTATTGAAGAAGATATAACTGTTGCCAAAAAACTCATTTTGGGTGGAGTAGAGTATGCTAAAAAGAATGGCTTCAAAATACCAAAGGAATTCCTGAAATGGAGAGATATTGCAGGTAAACTGTCAGAAGAAGAAAAAGACTATGAAAGCCTTTTCGGGAAAAACGGAGAAGTACTTGTAATGGCCTCGCCCGGTGATCTTATGGAAAGAATAATATGGGAAGATGATAAGGAAGAATATTATGAAGAACATAAAGATGTGAAGTCAGAACATAGCCTGGAAGAATTAATAGAAAAATTACATTCCCGGGGCATAAAATTCGTTACACCTATGGAAAAAGAATTAACGGGAGAAATATGGGATAAAATGGATCTTGGTATTCAGGAGAAAGAAAGAGAAGGATATTCAGAGGAAGAAGATATTACAGAAGATGATATTACGGAAGATTATGAAGAAGAAGATATTACAGAGGAACAATCCATTGAAGAGGAAAAATCTGACGTAAATGAAGAAAAACCTCCTGCAGAAACAGCAAAAGATACTCAAGAAAAACCTCCTACAGAAACAGCAAAAGATACTCAAGAAAAACCTCCTGCAGAAACAGCAAAAGATACTCAAGAAAAACCTCCTGCAGAAACAGCAAAAGATAC
>CAYSLJ010000116.1:20608-22976 GCA_964431735.1 uncultured Synergistia bacterium
TCAAGAAAAACCTCCCGAAAAAAAAGAAAGATATGAGTGGCAAAAAGAGAAACATTCCAATCACGTATCTCAGGAAAAATTTGACTCCCATGGCGGGAAGAAACATGTTGACTATCAGTCTGCCAGAGATAAAAGCAGACAGAATGAGCCACATGTCAGCCATTGTGAGACTAAAAAACCACGCTATCAGGAAGAAAATATTTATAAAAAGAAAGAGAAGAGAGAAGATTTTGACCTTGATATGGAAAGAATATATGACGATCTGGAAGAATTCATATACATGGAACAATATGACAAAGCTTACATACATCTGGAAAAAATGTTAAGAAAAGCAACAGGAACATCATGGGAAGAAGATGTTCTCAAGGATCTATTAAGTTTTTCCATTGACAATTTTGATTATTATGATAAATATTTATATTATTCAAGAAGACTGGAAAGTTTTTATAAAAGCAGAGGAGAAAACGAACTGCTTCTGATTACAAAACTTGATAGAGCCGATTATCTTGCTACGACAGGAAAAATCGAAGATAGTCTGAGTATATATAATAATATTATACATGAACATCCTGATTTTCATACTGCTCTTCTTCGCCTTGCATATTTCTATATGGATGCAGACATGATAGATAACGGAATAAAGACCTATAAAAAAATTATAAATATGAAAGAGAAAGTGGACATAGAAATACTTGCCGATGCTATTGTAGATCTTCTGGATATAGTAGAAGAATATAATTTAACCGGTGAAGACAGAGAAGAATATATGAAAATTGCAAGGGAAATGAATATAGAAATCTATGAAGAACCTGAAGTGCTGGTAATGGGGAAAAAAGTGAAAAGTGAGTAGTAAAAAATGAGTAGTTGGTGGAATATAATTCCACTCACTACTCACTTTTTTTATCTTCACTTCTTTCCAGTGAGGATGTCTGAAGAAGGTTGTGAAGTGCTGTTCCTACCCCCGGTAACGGAATTTCAGAAACTCTATCCTTGTTTATAATGTCAGCACTGTCAGACATAGCAGATTTCTCCCCCCCTGTTTGATTTATATCAGGAGTCTTTTCAGAGACTTTATCAGACAATAAAGATCTGACATTAAATCCGACTTTATCCTGTATTTTACTCTGTTTTTTTACAATTAATTCTTTAGTTTTCAAAGAAAATAAAGATCGTGGTTGAACAGTTTTTGCTTCAAGGGGTACAGAATTTCTGGAACTATTCTTCAATTCTTCTGTTTTTCTTGCTGTATACATGGTATTAATACGTGAAAGTTCTTCTTCTGAAAAGGTTTCTTTTATTTCTTCATAAGATACAGGTTTTTTCGTATGTAACAGAGAAGCTTTTTTTCCCGGTATATAAACTGCCAGATCCTGTGCTGAGATACGAACCTTTGGCTTTGGTTCATCTTTTTTCATCAATCCACATAAAGCTTCTTTCATTTCTACAGCACTCCTGTATCTTTTCTCTGCTTCATACTCAAGGGCTTTCATAACTATCTGTTCAATACCGGGAGAAACCCATGGCGCATAATTTCTGACAGGCTTTAAATTAAAAGCCGAAGGGATTTTACCTGTAAGCAAATGATGCATAGTTGCTCCCAGGGAATAGATATCACTCCTTGGTTCTACTTTTCCCCTGTATTGTTCTTCTGCCGCATATCCGTCTGTACCTATTGAAGTATACTTTATATTTGCATCAGGTATAATAGTCCTGGCTATGCCAAAATCTACAAGCATTATTCTTCCGTCTTTATTGAGCATAATATTTCCCGGTTTAATATCCCTGTATACGACAGGCGGATCCTGATTATGAAGATAATCCAGTACGTCAAGTATCTGTACAGACCATTCAATTATCAGTTCTTCAGGCAATCCAGGATTTCCCTCAAGTTCCAGAAGGTCACTCAGGTCTACTCCCTCTATATAGGACATAACAAGATAATAACGTCCTTTTTCTATAAAGTAATCATAAACTGCAGGTAAATGATAATTTTCAAGCTGTGATAACATTCTTGCTTCTACTTTAAACCTTTTTTCAGCATAGGCTTTCTCCTGAATAGTACCGCACGTATGTAACATTTCTTTCACAACACAGTATCTGTTAAGCCTGCCATCAAGACTTAAATATACTGCTCCCATACCTCCGAGTTTAAGAAGTTGTTCAATTCTATATCTATTCTGTAAAAGAACACCTTCGCTCAGAGCATCATTATAATAGAGTTCTGCGCCACATGCATTACATTTTGTAGCTATATCAAAATTTTCTTCTCCGCAGTTATTACATATTATCCCCATAATTTCCCCTTATTAGTACCACTTAGAGCCTATCCGAAAAGTCATCAAATACCTTCCGGTGTGTGAGGCTCTTC